>JAGXNS010000005.1:0-13692 GCA_019894855.1 Promethearchaeota archaeon | reverse complement strand
ATTCTAACAGTGTTATAATTCCCAAAGCATTAGTTTGTAAATATTTATGAGTGCTTCCAGTTTCAGAAGACCAATCGGCTTTTCCGTAAAACTCAAAACCACCGTCAGTATTATCCCATAACTTATCTAAAAGTTTGTTCATAGTAATATTGGCCAATTCATAAGCCCGATTCTTTATGTCAACATTTAAACCCAGTTGTTCGTAAATCCGATGAATTTCTAAGCAAGCCAAAACAGCATACAAATTACTTTCTGCGTATTTTTCTGTAGTTGAATTAGTATTGTAGAAACCGTCGTAATCATCGTCCCAGAATTGGGAAGAGTTAATTAAGAGGAAAATTTCATCGATTGAATCCTTTGGGTAAACATTATCAATGTTTATGGTATTAATTTGATCTCCGATATTTTCTATTAGCAAAAAAATTGGCATAAGATTATCATTCAAATATCGATCGTTGTCAAATATCTCACCTGTTGTGTTATCAACAGCTCTAACGAACCCATAACTATCTTCATTAATACTATCTTGATACCATAACGGTGACTCTCGTAATTTTAAATAAGTATCAAAGGTTTCTATGGCATCCGTATCGTCTTTTAATAAAGTCTTGTATAAAAGCAAATTATCGACTGAATATACTTTATCAAAACTTATGGCTCCGAGATTATCTCCAAACCTATAGTAAGTATCTTTTTCCATGTCCAGATCAGACACGTAATTTGTTCTAAAAAAATTCCAAATATTACTAAAATTAACCGTAAACGGATCCAAAAAAATTTCTGGACCTGCTGCAATATTTAGGTTAGCTTCGTCCATAATATCGAAATCTTGATAGAAATCATCTGTACTGCCACTAAAGTCTTGTTTTATATTATAATCTAAATAAAACACATTAAATGTGAAGATAAAAATGAAAAAAATACATAAAGCCAATTTAAAAAAGTTATTTCCCTTTTTTCTTTTCAACTTGGAGGAATAAATGTTAACAAAAATCATAATAAATCTAATTACGCTTAAAATTATTTTTTAATATATAGATTTTAGAAAAATGTTCTTCTCTTTAAAATTTTTTTCTGAAAAACTCGGTTGTTTAAAGATATTTTAACTTTATTTTTTATTAATTTTTATTGATATATTCTACTATCTCTGTTATTGGCACTCTCTTTTGTTCCATAGTGTCCCTATGTCTAATAGTTACTGTGTTATCATCTAATGACTCGTAATCTATTGTTATACAATATGGTGTTCCTAACTCATCTTGTCTCCTATACCTCTTTCCAATTGATCCCGCAAAGTCAAAAAAAGAAGATACTCTATTGTTCAAGAGGAGTTGATGTACTTTTTTCGCAAGATTGAATATCTTTTCCTTATTCTTCACAAGTGGAAACACAGCAACAAGATTTGGAGCAATATCTGGTTCAATTTTTAGAATAATCCTCTCGTCCTCTACACTGAAATTAGTTTCAAGGAGAGTATAAATAATTCTATCGGGCCCAAAAGCAATTTCAAGAATTTGAGGAATTTCTTTTAAATTTTGATCAGTACCCATTGGGATATTGAAGTTCTGCTTCGAGAATTGTCCATGTCTTTTTAAATCATAATCAGTTCTATCATGTATTCCACATATTTCAACCCATCCAAATTGTTTAGTGTTAATCTCTAAATCCCAAGCATCATCTGCATAGTGAGCCATTTCTTGTGGAGCGTGTTGTCTTAATCTTATTACTTCATCTGGAAATCCCAATTTTGATGTCAAATAGTAACCTAAAAATAAGCAATATGCAAAAGCGGGTTTCTTAAGTACATTAGTCTTTATTGCTCGTTTTAGGGAAATCCGATTGGGAACTAATACATTTTTTTCTTGAGTTGACCAATCCAGCAAGGGAAGTTCTTCATGACTAAATTCATAGTAATCTTCGTAATTATATTCTTGTTCCTTTCCTATGAACAATTGAATTTCAAATTGATCAAACGCTCTCATACGAAGAACCAATTGTCTTGGGGATATTTCATTTCTAAAAGCTTTCCCATATTGAAACACTTTAATAGGGTACTGTCTCCGTGCGTCTTGGTTTAAACGATTAAACAATAAATAGGTTGTAGTTGCCGTTTCTGGGCGTAAATATGCGGTAGTTCCATTACCAACTGAAGTTTTAAGCATTAAATTATATTCTTCAATTTTTCCTAAATGAGTTTCGCATTTTGGACATTTCAATTTATGGCTTAAGACAAGCTCCTCCATTTCCTCAAAAGTCAATCCGTCTATGTTTGTATTGGGAAGTTGTTCGCGAAGGAATTTATCAGCTCGGAGCATTGTTTCGCACTCTTGACAACGAAAAACGGGATCAATAAATCGTTCCAAATGTCCCGAAGCTTCCCACACAATTTCGGGTAATATTTGTGGGCATTCAACTTCAACAAAACCAAAAGCTCTGAGTTCCAATCTGAACTTTAAAAGAATATTATTTTTCAACGCTTTACCAGCTGGCCCGTAGGAATAAAACCCCGCTAAACCTCCATAAATTTCTGGAGAAGGGCCCCAAATAAAGCCACGGCGCCGCAATAATGAATTAAAAGTTTCTATATTATCCTCGATCTTCATTTTTAATCAAACCCGTATTCTAATAGAAATTAGAATAGTTGATAATATTTGTATTTTAAGATTATTCCTCAGATTAATGAATTTATTCAGTTATTAGTTTAAAATTTTATAAAATAGATTTTTATATAACTACTATCTTTATTATTATAATTTTTAGTTATTAAATCAAATTAATTTGTAGAATATAATTGGTGTTTGATTGAATATGATTTTTCAAATAAACTTCCAGTACTTCGATATTTGGGATGCGGTTGAGTCGGGTCTATATTACGCAATAGTGGGCTTTTATTTTCTCATATTTGCATATTTCCTATTGATGAGATTTAGAACTTCTAAGAAATTCTATTGGTTTTATTTCTCGATATTATTTCTGTTCTTAGCTGCGGGGAGAGTATTTTTTATTGTGTATTATTTCTATGCACCCGAATTAAGAGGAACGATGTCTGATATAGAGTTAGTAGATCTGATGATGATGCTTTATCGATTTGCAACATTTTCTACTTGGATGGGTATTGCCTGCTTGATGGGAGTTTTTGGAACGCTAATTCTTCCTCCGCTCGCTGAAAACGAAAATTCAGAAACGGGATTAAAGAAGTTTTTAAGACAGAAAAACATTAAACTAACGCTCAAAATTGGCTTAATTGTAATCCCAATTATTATTGGAATTCTTGCTTTAACGTTATCAGACGAAGTATTTATGGATCCCGATTTAAAGGCTATGTATGGGTATCCCATTGAATTAATTACAATTTTTGGCTATCCTAGTGGTAGATTTGTACTTAACTTTATTCTATTACCTTTAATGGTATTAATCATTCCAATTCTTTTCGTCTATTTAGCAAAGAAAACATTTGGAGTTCTAAGACGATCATACGCTTTAAACGCAATAGGATTCTTTATCTATTTTTCTGGAAGAATAACTCAAGGATTACTTGAAACTTTTGGATTTCCTCATGTAAGAGCTATTTTACCTCCTCTATTAATCTTACTGGCTCTTTTAATCATCGTAATTGCAAATAATTACGAGCAACTTAAGTAAATCTCTAATTTTTCTTTTAAATTTTATTCTAAAAAATAATTTTAAATAAAATTTTTAGTAATAATTAATTAGATATCTTTAAACAGCAGTAAATAATTAAATTTAAATCAGAAGAGATTAATTTATGTCAATTCATGGAAATCAATATATTTTACCGTTATTTTATACCCATAGTTCTTTACCCCCTATTAAAGATTATGACGAATTAGCGTTATCTTTTTATTTATTGACGAAGAATTTAAAACAAAACGAAAAAGTTTTATCTTTCTCAAGATTACTCTGGCCATTTCTTTGCGTTCAAGGAGTAATTAGCACACATATCATATTAGATGGGTTGAATATTTTTTCGAAAAAAGGTAAACTTTCTAACCCTCCAAGACAACCTTTAATTGGACACCTATTAAGAAATATAGAAAATCGAACGAAAATTGAGGAAATAAAAGAAATCTTAGATGTTTTACAATATAAGGATAAGGAGGCAGAAGCAATAGGCGAAAGTGAAGATTCTGAATTTCAGAAACTAAAAATTGACTCACTAACCAATCCAGAATTCCTTCAAACCTTAGTTAAGTTACTACCCCATGCAGAATTTAAATCAGTTGCAGAATATATGCCTTTAGAAACTAATTTTACAACGGAACAAGCTTTGGAAATTGCAGATACTTATCGAAATACCATCAATTATATGAAAGGGAATGCTTTAAGGTGGGACACTCAAATTGAATTAATAGGGAAGGAAGTAGATAAATGGTTAATTGATATTAATGTTCAATTAAAAGATATTAGCTCACGTTTCTCATCCCAGATATCAAAAACATCACAAACAATTGACTCGAGTCAAATAAAAGAAAAATTTGCACTGGAGAGAGATAAGATTGATCAATGGAAAGTTAATGAGAAAAGGAATGTAATAGAAAATATTTCAGTTTTATTTAAAACAGCTGAGAGAAATCTAGAAGAAATTATAAAAAAAAACAAAGCCTTCACACATACTGACATATTGAAGGGTAGAGTATTTAATGATGTAATTGCTCCCTTCGAAAATCATTTCAAGTATTTGATAGAAGAAGGAAACAATTTCGTACACTCAGTTACATCGCTTACAGAAAAGTACATGGCGCTAAAAGAAAAAGCTCTAGAAATAGATGTTGAAGCAAAGAAAAATCTTGATGAATTTAGTTCCTCATTAGATTTGAAGCTGCAAGATCGAGATAAAAATCTTTCTGCTTTTGAAGAAGAGAAAGAAGTTAAGATTTCTGAAATAAAAGCTTTACAAAAAACAATTGAAGACCTCTATTCACAGGTAAAAAACATTATAAAAACTAAAAATGGAAATTGCTTACAGGAGGCAAAAGATTTAATATCTTGGTCGTTAGTTGATAACCAATCTGACCTATTATCTCGTCCAATTGTCTGGATATACATGCCATTATATGTCATGTTCATTGAAAACGAAGAAATACTTGAAGAAAAAATGGTTGCTGTTTACCCAGGGTTTATAACTAAAGACCCAGATAACATGTATCAAGAAATTTCTGGGGCTATACTTAATTTAAAAGAAGCTGTTAATGAACGAATTGAAGACGACATGGCTCTAAGATCAAATTTTGAGTTTTCAAGTGAAAACAGAAATTTGCTTAACGATAAAAGCCTCGCAAAAAAAATCCAACAAGGAATTTCTATCTTAAGAAGAACTACGGTATTGAGCGAACAAATGGAAAACGATTTAAGAAGTAAATTAGGTTTAATATTCTCTCAATAGTATTCTTCCCATAAAATGCTTGGAAAAAAAAGATAAAGAAGATTTTGAATTAGATTAAAATACGTATTATTTACTTTATCACAATATCTTACTATTTACTTTATCACAAAAAGTTAGTTGAACTACTCAATGTCAAGCTCAAGATTAAACTTAAAAAAAAAAAAAATACGAAGTTATTTCCTTAGTGTTGACAAGAAGGATAAAAAAGAGGAAGAAATCGAATCACTAGAATATATCCAAATGAAATTACTGGTTTCAAATATAACCCCTGAATTTGAGGAAAACCTCACAAAAAAAGTAAAAAATAATATCCTTAGAGCAAAGATCAGAGAAGCAAATGAAGAAGACCTCCCAAGTGTGAAATATCTCTATGATAGATCTTGGTTAACTTCGCAAACTCCGTTTTCGGCAATTTCGGTAAGTTCACTGAAAACTATTTTTGAATACCCCGAAACGATAATATTAATCGCAAAAGTATATGGCTCTGATGGCGGGTTCGCTATACTCGATTGTGAAGGTGAAAATCGAGATATAGGTGTAATAGCAGGCATGGGAATAATACCGCGTTTTCAAAGAAAGGGACTTGGAACCGTTATAGGTATGGCAGCATGGACCTATTTTAAAAGCAAAGAAGTACAGGAATTACGATGTGAAGTTTTTAAAGGAAATACAGTATCGTATCAGTTCATTAAATCTATTGGTTTCAAAGAGTACGATAAAAAAACATATAAGCGTGAAGATTTTTTCTCAGAATCATAAAAAACTAAATGAATCTAAATTAAAAAAAAAGCAGTTTAAAATATTCTGAATTGGTGGGACTGTTACGCTAAAACTGAAAAGTATAGAATTAGTTAAAGGACTTTCCATTCTGATAATACTAATCTCGAATGCAGTTAATTATTGGTTAGTCTTTGATAGTGAATCTATCTATATTCTCACCATTTTGCTTGCTGTTCTAAACATATTTGGTCCTACTTTGTATATATTTACCGTTTCATTCTCAATTTCTTTCACTCTCAATAAAAAAATGGGAAGCATTCCTGAAAGATCTAATAGAAATATAGTATTAATTCAAGGTTTTTTCATGATTTCATTAGGAATTGTGTTCAATTTAATTACAAATACAAGTTCCCATTTTCCTCAGAATCTTTGGGGGTGGAATATTCTTGTATTTTTAGGCTTCTCACAATTTATTAGTTATTACATCTTCAAATTAGTCAGATGGGCTAGATTTGCTGTTGGTTTGAGCATTATATTTTTTACACCTGGCATTAGAGAAATGCTTTTCCTAGGAAAAGATATGAATCCTATAATTGACATTTTATACTTCATCATTGTATCGCCATTACCGAATTTCTCTTTGTTACCGTATGCCTCGATTTCTGTGTTCTCTACTGTGTTTGGAGAATTCATATATGAATCTATCACTTTAAATTCAAGTTCGGCCAATCTACATTCTACAAGCTCAATACTTAAATACGGCGCATTTCTGTTAATCTGTGGACTTCTACTTCCATTCATTGATGTTGGATTCATTATTACGGGAGATAATTTTGATCCAATAACCTATCCATTTATTGACGCTATTCCCATTTTAAAAGCGTTCCCTACTACATTTGTATCGGGAATACCAATATTTCTATACGCAGGCACTCCTTCTAACCTTTTTATATCAATGGGAGTTGCATTGCTTGTTATTGGTAGAAAGTATTACAGAAAGGATGTTTTACAAAAAAACAAATTAAAATTAAATGTAATTTCTCTTTTTGGGAAAAGCTCGATAACTTTATTCTTTCTCCAATTCATATTCTTACCTCTTTTTTATCAAAAATTACTTTTGCTAATATTCATTCCACTCTTAATAGCTTACATTATATTGTTAGGAATTTTCTTGCATTTATGGCAAAAATATGGAAATTCTATTCCTTCCTTTGATTGGATGCTTAATAAAATAGATGAAAGTCTTAAAAAGTAGCGTTATTATTTTCTGTATCTTTCAATGAGTTAATTTTTCCATCTATTATGGCCTTATTATATTCGTCTTCTAAATCAGCATAAAGTTTTTTTGCACTTATAAAATTACTTAGAGCAAGATCGTACAACTGTTTAGAAACATAAATATCTCCTAGCTTATTATGAATATCTGCTGCAACCTTGGATTTATTTAAATTCTCATAAATTTCTAAAGCTTCTTCATATAACTGAATAGCTTTTTGATCGTTTTGTAAATATTCTTGAAAAATTTTTGCTGCCTGATACTGCATTTCAGCAATTTTTAGTTTATCTCCAAATTTCTTGTAAATGTCTTTAGAATAACCAAAATAATTTATAGCTTTTTTGTCTTCACCTTTTAGCGAATAAAACTTAGCAATTGTTTCCAAAATAATTCCTTCTTTAATATTTTCTTGAATTTCAAATGTTCTTACAGCTTCTAAACTTTTCAATAGGTAATCCTCCGCCTCTAAATCATTGTCCCATAAAGAATGTAGGTTTCCTAAGTAAAGATAACACTCCCATTCCAATTTTTTCTTCATAAAAAGAGAAATTTGATTTTTAATCCCTTCGACAAGTTCTAATGCGCTTGTTAAGTAGTTAAAAGATTGATCGTAGTATTCTTCCCCCAGATGATAATACATTTTTCCATACTTAGTACGTGTTTGGATTACTCCATATATATCATCGGTCTGAATAAAAAAGTCGAGATTCCGCTTCAGAATTCTCTTAATGCGATCATAGTCTTCTAAGGATAGCAATATCTCTACTAAATTACTAGCCGTTTTTATCGCTTCTAATTCTAGGTTTTTACCATCAGCTAAAGTTAAAGCCTTTTGATAATATTTATTAGCGTTTTCTAAGTCATTTAATAGGTGATAAACATTTCCTAAATTATTCAAGACGTGGATTTCTTTCTTATAATCGTCAACTTCTTCTATAAAACTTAGGGCTCTATCAAAATGATAAATTGCTTGGTCGAAAAATCCAGTTTCTTCATGAATAATACCAATTTCATTATGAACTATGATAAGATTCATCATATTTTCCTCTTCTTTGAAATTCTCTAATGCCAATTCTAAATTTTTCAATGCATTTGAAAAATCTCTTTTCTTATAAAAAAGGCTTGCTTTCTTGAGAAGTAAATCACCCATGTTTTTTCCTATTCTCTCGCTATCAGTAAGTTGGATTTCGAGTTGAGATAACTCGTATTCAATAGTCTCATCATCGATTATGTTAACATCGAAAAATTCCTCTTCTTCTTCAAATTCCTTTGCGTAAATTGATGCTCCGTTTGGAATTGGTCTTACTCTATTATTGTAGCGAATATCGATATTCGAGATTAACGGTTTATTACAATTACGACAATAGCTCCAAGTAATTTCTATTGGGCTCCTGCAAAAGGGACATTTATTCATAAGTAAGTGTTTATTTATTACTTAATTTAATTTTAAATGATAATTCATTCATATATAATTTTTTAAATTGCTCGAAAAACAAAAAAAACAGTTTAATAGATTAATCGTATGAATTTTTAGTTGTATTGAGGTAATGATTTAACTCTTTATTAATCTCATCTTCGCTTAATCCTAGCGAATTTAAAAGGATTCTAATCTGTAATATTGAATTTTTTGCACTTACTTTATTAGCAATGCTTAGAGCTTTTATATACACATCTTTTGCCTCATTCATTTCACCTTGATAAACCAAAATCTCCCCAACATAACTTAACCCTTTAAGAATTAACTCTGTATAGTTAGAATCAATCGCGTTATTTGTTCCTTTTTTAAAATAGATAATCGATTGATATAAATCGTTTTCTCTTTTTTTTAGAATACCTAAATTAAAATACGAAATGATAATACCCTTGATATCTTCTAATTCTTTAAAGGCTTCAAGGGATTTTTTATAAAGTTCAAAAACAATATCCCAATTTTCTTGTGTTTCATAAATTTGAATTAAATTACCTAAACAGTCTAATAAATTGGATACATCATTATTATCGGAACATAAAGCGCTACATTCAAGCAATATATCGCAAGCATCATCATATTGGTTTAATTTGATGTGACTATCACCAATTCCTTTTAAACAAGTGATTTGCTCTTGAATCTGCTTCAATTCACCATATATATCGAAAGCGTACTCATAGAATTCAATTGATTTCTGGTAGTCACTCATTTTATAATAAAGCGTACCTAATACACCATAAACGGCTGCTTGCCCTAGCTTATCTTTTTGCTTTTGAAAATATTTTAAGCTTAGCAAGTAATTCTTTTCTGATTCCCTAAATAACTCTAATTGTAGCTGAATTAAGGCAATATCACCCAATTCGTGGATATAATTGGAATCCTTACCAATTTGCTCCAGTTCCTTCAAATTTACTAATTTTTCATTTAGTATGACCTCTAATTCTTTCTGGGTGTACTCATCTTTGTTTTCGGCCATAAATAAGAGAGAAAATTAATAAATTTTAAATAAATTATAATATGCTATAACAGTTTTTCCAGAATCTCTGCTGCGTTCTTCACGCATTGGAGACATTTTTTTTCAAATAATTCGTTGTAATTGAAATAATCCATACCTTCAGAAGTGTTTATATCGCAACCAAGTAATTCCCTACAAATCAAAGAACCATTTTTTTCATGAAATTGGTTAGAGAATTCGCTTATGACCTGGTATGTCTTTTCTTTCATTTCCATATCTTTACTTACTCCCATCCCATTTTTCAATCCTATAACCATATAAGCTCCAGTCACAGCACCGCAAGTTCTACCGCTTCGAGCCATACCTCCTCCAAAACCAGTAGATATTTTCAAAGCTTTATCCCTATCTAATCCATAATGAGGTGCATAAGTAGCAAAGATTGATTGAGCACAACTGAAATCTTCTTTAAAACTTGAAAGAGCTTCTTCTATTCTCGACATTTTAAATACCTAGATTTTGTTATGAATAATGCATTTTACACCTATAAGAAATATAAAATTTCTTATCTATTATATATTTAGAGATAGATTAAGGAAACAATTTCTGAATAAAGGTATTTTGTATGAAAGTAAAAGCAAGATTATTTGACAAACTTGATGAAAATAAGGTTAAATGTCATGTATGTGCTAATGAATGTACCATCCTACCAGGGAAAGTAGGGATATGTAGAACAAGAAAGAATTTTGAAGGAGAATTATTTACTTTAATTTACGGATCAATGATTTCCAAGGGAACTTTAGACCCAATAGAAAAGAAACCGCTCTATAATTTTTGGCCGGGAGCCACAGCTTATTCTATTGCTTCTATAGGATGCTCCTTCAAGTGTCAAAATTGTCAAAATTGGAATATAAGCCAAGCAAGTCCATCTGAAAATGGAAAAAGTGGATTTTACACTTTAGAAGGAATGCAAAATCGAAGAATGAGTTTAGTGGAAACAACGCCTATTGAGCTGGTTGAAATGGTTAAGAAGAGCGGAGCAGAAACTGTTGCTTACACTTATAACGAACCATTAATCTGGCACGAATGGATTATAGATACTGCATCGTTACTAAAATTAGAAGGTATTAAGACGATTCTGGTAACAAACGGGTATTCTACCGCAGTAGCTAGAAAAGAATTAATCGATGTTGGAATTGATGCTGCTAATATTGACATTAAATCAATGTCAGATGAGTTTTATAAAACTATTTGTGGCGTTAAATCAGTGCAACCCGTGCTCAATACGGCAAAAGAGTTTAAATCTAACGGAATTCATGTAGAAGTAACAAATCTATTAATACCAAATTTAAACGATAGTGTCGAAGAAATTAAAAACCTCTCAAAATGGATTGTTGTTAATTTAGGACCTAACACGCCCACTCATTTCTCGGCATACCACCCAGACTTTAAAGAACCCTCTAAGGATCGAACTCTATTTGAAACTTTAGACAAAGCTTATAACATCGCTATAAAGGAAGGGCTCAACTTTGTATATGTGGGAAATATGCGTCATGAAAAAGGGGGAAATACATACTGTCCTAACTGTAATCATCTCATAATAGGAAGGAGCGGTTATTCTTTTACTAAGATTGACATAACTGAAACTAAAACATGTTCTAATTGTAAATTTGATTTGAATGATGTTATTATTGGAAAAATTGAAAGGAAATCTTCACATCGATTTAACATGTATTAAACTTCAATAAAAAGAAAAGAAAATAGAAATAGAGGAGTTAAAAATATCCAGTTATTGATACTCCTACGACGAGGAGTAAAAACCCTTGAAGTAAACAGAATGCTGCTAGTATGAATGCTAAAACAGGCCACGATATAGCCTTCGAAATTGCCATTAAAACACCTATATAAAATTTAACAGTTAGTGCAACGATAGCGAAAACCACTATAAAAACGATTAGTAAAAGCAATTTTGGATCGATGAATACAGCAATAATTTCAACTACTTGATCAGGAATCACGGAGACTGCTACAACTACGATTAACGATGCTAAAAGTATTCCTATCACGCTAGATATAGGAAGATCGTTTAAAGGTTTTAACAAAGTAAAGATGCCTACAATAATCAAAAATACTGAAACAAATATGCTTTTAGCATCCTGAGTATTAGCAGCATACGCAACACTGGGAGCTTGGTCTAGAACTAAACCACCAACACCGCTAAGTATACTTAAGATACCAACGATTATTCCAAAATAGGTAAAAAATTTCAAAAACTTTGTAACATCGAAATTCCAGTCTTCTACTTTTCTTTTTTTAACCGATCCTCTTCTCTGAGCTTCATATATTGCGTAAACTAACCACATGGCACCAAGTATCAAGGTAAAGAATCCAGCGAATTCTGCCAAAGGTCTTAAAAAACCTTCTGTAAAATCAAATTGATATATCAATAAATTTCACTTCTTTAAGTTAATTTAAATTTATTATTATGTTCTATATCACTTCTTAAGTATTTATATTTGATATAGTCCAATATTTAAAATTGTATTAAATTGAAAAATTAATGAAGAGTGATAAGATTTTTAGTTTTAAGAAATAAAGGAAACACATTTTTTTACATAATCTAAGTATCTCTGAATTTCTTCATTTTTTATTTCATTATTCCAAGAATATTCCTTCTGCATAAGTTTTGCGACATTTTCTGCTGCTTCTAATGCTCTTCGGTGATGTATCCATAATGACATTTCTGTTCGACGACAGAACACATCAATTAAATGAGGTGACATTTCGTATCTTAGTACATAGAGGATTTCAGCGTAAATGAAATCATTCTCGTCGATGACCCGTTCTTTTAAAGATTCATTTTCCTTTATCAAATTGATAATATGAATAGCCCCTTTTCCATATTGTTGATATAAATGATCTGATATATCCGTTTCTAGGTTAATATCTGAATTTTGTAGGATATCTAACCAATCAACTTTTTCTAGAGAAATTATGAAAGGTTGGCGAGACCAATATTTCTCTTTTTTTATCTCTGGGAAAATTTTCTTTTCATTGATGTGTGCAAATAAATCTTCTGCCATTTCACGCCATTCTGTTAACTTCCCCCCTGTAATTGTAAGTAAGTTATCGTTAGAAAAAAAGATTATATGGTTTCGCGAAACTTCAGTTTCTGATTTTCCTTTTTGCATTACTAATGGTCTGATTCCAGCATAAGTAGAAAGAATATTTTCGTAATCCAATTGTGCGTTTGGGTAGTATAACTTAACTGATTCAATTAAGTAATCGGCATCTTCCTTATCACAAAATGGATTTGCTAAATCACCTTGATAATCGGTATCAGTTGTTCCTACAAGTGTGTACTTTTTATTCCTCGGAATAACAAAAAAAAATCTATTATCAACTCTTGAATAAAGACCATTTGCCATGTTATTTCCTATATTTTCACGCTTGTATAAGAGATGAATTCCCTTAGTTGGTCTAATTAGCGGGTTTGGAATGCTCTCGGGATAATTCTCTAAAAGATTATCTGTCCATATACCAGTCGCATTTATTACTAATGTAGCCCGAATCTCAAAATCAGAGTTTGTTTCTATATCTTTTACTTTTATACCAGTAATTTTCCCGTCGTTCTTGATGTACCCAATAACTTTACAATAATTTATCGCATCAGCTCCCCTAAAGATTGCTTCCTTAAGTATTTCAATAGTTAAACGAGCGTCGTCGATGTTTGTATCGTAATAAATTAAGCCCCCTTTGAGTCCTTCTCGATTAAATTTGGGTTCCAGATCGTAAATCTCTTCAGCTGTATATGTTTTACTTTTTTTATAATTTTTAAATTCAGATTTATCATCGCTTAAAAAATCATAAAT
>JAGXNS010000059.1 GCA_019894855.1 Promethearchaeota archaeon | reverse complement strand
ACGTCAGATGTGTATAAGAGACAGATTTTCCCGTGCCTGATGAGAAAGCAAGAGAATCGATTTTTAATATACACTCAAGAAATCTAAACATTGAAGGTGAGGTTAAATTTAAGACTTTAGTCAATTTAACTGAAGGTGCTACTGGAGCAGATATTAAAGCTATTTGTACTGAAGCTGGAATGTTCGCAATAAGAAAAAACAAAGAAGTAATCGTTAAAGACGATTTTATAGAAGCGGTAAATAAAGTTATGAGTAAGATGAGAGACAATGCGGGTCAGTCGAGGTTATACTCCTAACTATTTTTAGCCAAACATATTTATTACCGCCAACTTTATTTTTCATTAAATCTTTTGTAAGTCAATCAGTATGGATATTAAATTCATTTTGGCTTTAAGAAAAGTTAAAGCTATTTGCGATTACCAATTTGGGCAAGCGATAACAGATATTTTGTTCGAAGACGAAAGCGAGATTCATTTTATTTTTTCCAGAAACACTGGAAAAATAAAACATATTTACCGCGAGAATAATTTATTGCTTAATTTAAGACCCACGAATGGATTTTTCACACTTAGTCTATTTTCAGCAGAAAGAATAATCAATAACACTCCCTCACCTAAACATAGGGCAGTTGTTATGAGTGAAATCTCAGAATTCATTAGAAAAGGTCGAAATGTCTTTTGTAAGCATATAGTTGACATCGATACTACATTAAGACCTAACGATGAGGTTATCGTAGTTGATCAACACAACGATTTATTAGCAATTGGTAGATTAGTGATTCCAGTCCCATATGTTAAGAGTTTTCAAACAGGAATTGCACTAAAAATAAGGAAAGGATTAGGTAAATCTAAATTTTAATTTTAATTATATTAGTATAATATATAACACTTGGAGATGTTGGAAAGAATGGTAAAATTGCCAAAAGAAATGCAAAAAAAAGAAAAAAGCAAACCAACTCGCCCCCAAGCAACTAAGAAGAGAGAGGGTCAACAATTTGCTTCCAGACAGATGCGTCGCCGAATGCAGCAACAAGGGATTGAAATGGATCAGATCGATGCAACGCGAGTTATAATAGAAAGTCAGGATAAAACCTTGGTGATCGATCAGCCAGAGGTAATTTTAATGAAGCAGATGGGTCAGGAGATGTATCAAATCATTGGTGACGCAGAAGAATATTCCTCAGGAGATTTTACAATAGAAGATAGAGAAGAAACAGAGAGCGTTGAACCAACGGAAGAGAGTATTTCTAAACCTGTTATTACCGAAAATGATATCATGCTAGTAGCCGCTCAAGCAAAGGTGGATAAAGAAGAGGCTAATGCGGCATTAATTGATAGTGACGGAGATATTGCTAAAGCTATTATATATCTAAAAAACAAACCGTAAAATTCGCAACACGTACCTTTGGAAAAAAAAAAGTATTAAGAATCATAAACCATTCCATTTTTTATAACTACTATGGTATAAACATCATGTCAAAAGTAAAGAAAAAATCAACTAGATTAGATGGAAGCTTATCGCAAGAAGATCTAATATTTGAAAAAATTATTTATTTTTCGGGGTGGATTTTTTTACTAATCTTACTCTTATATCTCGGAGCGTTTTTGGTTTTTGACTTTATTTTTGGGTTGATTGAATTGGAACTATACGCATCAAATTTTAGCGTGATCATTTTCACGGGAACTAATAGTGCAATAAGTTTTGCTCTCGCAACTAGAATAAAAAAAAATAGAGATCAAAAAAAGAAATTGTTTGGTGATTGGTTGAAGGGCGAATTTCTGTTTTGCGCGATTGCGATTCTAGTTGTTGCTGCTTACCAATGGTAGATACCTATTACTATTGATTCAACGACTACTTATAATCATCTCTTGAAGGACTAAATACATCTATAACCTCTGAATCTTCTAAGATTGTTGCTCCATGTTTTTCATTTGATTCAAAAACGTAACTATCGCCAGCTCCTACTACAATATTTCCTTTTTCAGTTTCGAATTGTAACTTTCCTGTTATCACGTAACCTATTTGATGCTCTTTATGAGAGTGTAAAGGTATGTACGAATTTTTATCTAAAGAAAAATAACATAACATCATGTTATTGTTATACACTAAAGTTTTCCTGTAAATTCCAGGTAGCATTTCAATAGCTTTAACAGAGTTTTTACTTATTGGTTTTTTGCTCATAATAACCACGTATTATTATTGATTACTTCAACTTTTTCAGTATTTGTAATCGTAGTTAATCGTTATTAAATCTAGTAGAGATCAATTAAAAATTACAAAATCGGGAAAGACGACTATTTTAATAGATTGCGTGAAATATCGAAGATAGCAATCACCCGAATGAAATTTTCGAAAAGAACCGAGTTTATTCTGTGAATATTCTAGCTGGGTATTCAGGTTTTGAGTAAAGTATTAATTAAATAACTTTATAACGGGAAAAAAAATACATTTTTATATCAAAAGAGGCAAAGTATAAACGATAAGAAATATTCGTTAAGGGTATTGTTTCGGTTCATAGCGCCGACAAAAATTTTAGACTTTAAACCTAATCATATACCTTTATCACATATTTAGGAATACTAAACTAAAAAAAAGTAATGATTAATATGATATTGACTCCAGAATCTGATGCAAGGAAAGAAGAAAAAGGTCTTGAGAGTGGGTTTCTAAAAAATTTACTACCAAACGTCTCACGAACTGAAGGCGATGTCGTGCCTTTTGACCCGTTAAAGATAAAACAAAGCATTATGAAAGAAACCGGTTTAGATAAAAAATCTGCTGATCAAATTACTGAATTAGTGGTTAGAAGGATTATATCTTCCAGCATTAGTTTTCTCTCAGGTCCACATATAAGAGAAATTGTATGTTCAATTTTATCTGAACAACATTATGAAGACGAAAGGAAGTTATATACGCGAATAGGAATGCCATTAATGGATTACGAAGCTATATTAGAAAAGGGGGTTAACGAAAACGCTAATCAAGACATGAATCCTGAAAGTATTCATCATTGGGCTGCCAATAGAATCTCCGAGGAATACGCTCTTTTAAGAATATTAGACTCAGAGGAGGCTCACGCGCACTTGTATGGCAATTTACACATCCACATGCTACGGTATTTTGATTTACGCCCATTTTGCATGGAATGGGATCCTCGCATGATTCTCGAGCACGGACTCCCTCCTGTTAATAGTTGGGTGCATTGTAGCAAGTCTGGTCCCGCAGGTAGTTTGAGAGTGGCTGTAACTCACTTGGCAAAGTGGTTAGGGACGATTCAGGGCGAATTTAGTGGTGGTCAGGGGTATGATTATATAACGACATTTCTTGCTCCCTACGCAAAAGGACTCTCACAAAGAGAAATCGAGCAATCAATGCAATGTTTAATATTTGAAACTAACCAAATTTTTGCGGCAAGAGGCGGTCAAGTACCCTTCACGTCTATTTCCTGTACTCCGACCGTTCCTGAAGGTTTGTTAGACATACCTGCGGTTGGCCCACATGGAAAGCTTAATGGACGGTATGGAGATTATAAGAGCGAATGCCTTAAACTTTTTGACGCCCTCACAGATGTGTATATCCATGGAGATTGCAACGGAAAGCTATTTGCGTTCCCAAAACACGAGGTGAAAATTAAAAAAGCGTGGCTTAAAGAATTTGAACCGTCGTACATAAAATTAATGGAAGAAGTCGCTAAAATGGGAACTCCTTATTTTCTTAATATGTGCCCTGAGTGGATGCCAGACGAAATTCATAGCCAATGTTGTCGAAAATTTCTTAGCGGAAACCAAATTATAGAGAAGTGCGTGTTAGACCCTGAAGAGAGAAAAACTGTTAATGTATGGGAAAACTACGTATCCATCGGCTCACTGCAAAGTGTTAGTCTAAATTTACCTCGCTATGCTTATATTTCTAAGGATGAAGGCGATTACTTAAGGGTTTTAGAAGAAAACATGGAACTTTCGGCTAGAATTTTGCGGAAAAAATGGAAATTAATGGAAAAACGGTTAAAATCAGGCCACTTGCCTTTATGCAGCGGAGAAATTAATGGTCGGCCGATTTTTAACTTAAAAAACCAAAACCTCTCTATAGGCTTCACGGGTCTAAACGAAGCGGTAAAAAGTCTTATAGGTTTTGAGCTGCACGAAAATACTATCGCATACGATTTCGGGAGGAGAATATTAGAATATATGGTCGCTAAGTGTAATTTCATGACAGAAAGAGATGGAATTTCATATTCCTTATGGCAACAGCCCTCTGAATCCTCGAGTAATCGTTTTGCTAGGCTAGATTTAAAGCATTTCCCCAAAAAAGCTATACCTCAATCAAAAGGGATTTCTGCATATTACACAAATTCAGATCATATCCGCTACGACGCTGATATACCATTATCAAAAAGAATTAAATTGCAGGCAGATTATCATCCGATTGTCGAAGGTGGCGTTATAACCCATATATGGCTTGGAGAGCAAATACCGGATGTTTTAGGCCTTTGGGAGCTTACAAAAAACATATGTCTTAATACAAATACTGCTTATTTTGCTTACACACCAGATTTTACTTACTGTCCTCATTGTAGAAAAATGTTCAGGGGTGGTAGTTTCACATGTCCTCAATGCCATTCCACCGATGTAAAAGTATACTCTAGAATTACGGGGTATTATAGCGAAGTAGACAGATATAATCCTGGTAAAAAAGCCGAATGGGAAGCGAGAAAACGAGAACACCTTATTAAATAATTTATTTTGTTTTTTTTTATATACTTTTAAACATTATTCTAATTATGAGTAAAGATGTGTCATTAAAAGAATTTCAAAAGAAAATAGATAATTGGATCGCTCATCACGGAGGATATTGGTCCCCACTTTCTATGCTTAGTGCAATTGTAGAAGAAATTGGGGAACTTGCAAAAGAAATAAATCATTTAGAAGGTTTTAAACCTAAAAAATCTGATAAAATTTCGGCAGATTTGGGTGAGGAGCTCGCAGATGTCATATTTGCTCTAATTTGTCTCGCTAATTCCTATAAAATTGACATTAGCTACGAATTAGAAGCCGTAATTAAAAAATATACAATAAGAGATTCTAATAGGTTTAAGTAAATCAAATTAATTTATTAAAACCTTATCTCCTTTCACATATCATATTTTGAAAAATTTTAATTCTTTTCAGCTTTTTATTTTTTAGATATAGATATTAAAAATATCAATAAAAATTGTTTTATGTCGATATGAGATGCAGAAAAAAGGCATAGAGAAACAAAAAATACTTGAACTGCTTGAAAAAAAGCTAAAAAAGGATTTATCCTACGATTCCGGCTCAATTTTAGGTTCCATGTGCTCAGAACCTTTAAACATCGCTAAAGAAATACATAATAAGTATATATCGAAAAATTTGGGAGATCCTGGATTATTTTTAGGCACCATTGAATTAGAAGATGAAGTTATACGCGAAATTGGTGAATTATTTGGTAACAGTAATATTTATGGTACGTTTACAACTGGGGGATCAGAGGCGAATTTAATAGCGATGCGGATTGCTAGAAATTTGCGACCTTATATTAAGAAACCAGAGGTTGTACTCCCATGCTCAGCTCACGTATCCTTTGATAAAGCAGCAGATTTATTAAATATTACGTTGAAAAAGGTGAATCTTCTTGATAATTTTCAATTAGATTTAAATCATTTAGAATCTCTCGTTAATGATAATACATGCGCTGTTGTTGGAGTTGCGGGTACAACTTCCTTAGGGTTAATTGATCCTATTGAAGAAATAGGGGAATATATTGGAGGACGAGACATATTTTTTCACGTAGATGCTGCGTTTGGTGGATTTGTGCTACCTTTCCTAAAGGAATTAGGGTATACTATTCCAGCTTGGGACTTTTCAGTGAAAAGCGTGGATTCAATTACAGCAGATCCCCACAAAATGGGCTTAGGAATTATACCTTCAGGTGGATATTTCATTAAAGACGCTTCGATTTTAAAAAAAACAGGGTTTGAAATTCCCTATTTAGCAGGTGGGAATTTTCAGCATTTTCACATCGTAGGTACTAGACCCGGAAGTCCGATCATAGCGTTTTGGGCAATTTTAAAACTTTTAGGGATTAATGGTTTTAAGGAGATTGTGAAAAAATGTATGGAAAATACAAAGTTCCTAGCACAAAGAATATCAGAAATTGATGGTGTAAAACTAGCGGTTGACCCAGTTATGAATGTAGTAGGAATCACCACCGAAAGTGGAAAAAGTATATGTGAAGTTGAAAAAACTTTACGTAACAGCAAATGGATGTTAGGAAAATTTCTGGATTTCAATTTAGTGAGAGTGGTGATTATGCCTCATGTAAAAAGAGAACATTTAATCGAATTTAGTTCTGATTTAGAAAAAATTGTAAAAAAACTAAAATTATAAAAAGTAATGATAGAGAATTTTATAATATACGTCAATTATATATCATAAGTCAAACAATAGTATAATAATGCTTTAAAATTAAGTAGGGTTAAAATCCTTTAGAAATGAGTTAGAGAATGGCAAAAGATAAAAAAAAAAAGCTTGGAATAAAAACAACGAGATATTATACGAAAACATGTACCAGTTGTAATTACGAATACCCTAATTGGTTTACTAATTGTCCTAGATGCGGTGCCGCTTGGGACTCTGATAAAGCAGATCTTGTTCTCGGAAAAAAAGAAATACCGAGAAAAACGATTAAAATTGTCGTAAAAATAACGGAAGAAGATTTTGACGACGCTTTTGAACGAGTACAACTAATTTTTAGCGCTGATCAGGGTGTGTCGTGGTATAGCTTGAGGATGGAAAACAAGTTAGATTATTTTATTGCCGAAATAGTTGAAGTTCCGTTGGGTGCTGTAGTTATTTATTACATTGAAGTGTTGTTAGCACATGGAGAAAAAATCGTTGAAAATAACGACGGTAAGTACTTTCATTACAAAGTTGGCTTACCTAAGGAACATTTAGGAAACGAAGAGAATCAACCCACAGAAAGTATTCCACCTTCCTCAGAATATAAACCTTTCAAGGTAACGAATCAATCAGTTGAAAAATCAGAAAGTATCGAAAAATCCAAGGTCGAGCTTGAGGACGAATTAGATAAAATAATTTTTAACGATTCAATCCAACTCTCTGAACTTCACGTAAATAAACAAAGCGAGGTACCACCCCCTCAACCAAAAAAATATCATGTTGACGATACTAAAACGATTTTTGGAACTCTTCAAACTCAGATAGATCCAGAGTTGAAATTCTGTCCTTTTTGTAATTCAAAAATCAAAAAAATGTGGAGCACATGCCCCATTTGCGGTAAAAACCTTTAGATAAAATTATTAAATTTAGTTTTTTAGTTTGGTTCTCGTTCTTAGAGTTTATTACCACATTTATTACAGAAAGCGTAATCGGAAGATAATGTTGTTCCGCATTGTTCGCAAATTAGGAGATCATTTTTCTTCTCTTTTTGTTTTTCTTCTTGAAATGGATGAGAGGATGTAATTGATGTGAATGATGTGAAATTTCTATCTATGTCTGCTACGTTGGGAATTATTCGCAATTTAGATTTCTCTTCTCCGTCATCCTTTTTTATAGCGGTAAAGGGAACGTAGGATTCGCTACTTTCCTCAGGTATTTCTTCCGGTCTTTGAGTTAAAGTCTGGAACAATAAACTTGGTTCGGAACTCGGTGATACCTGAGATGATTTCTGTTCGGACGTCACACCTTCAACAGTAGACTTCTTTTCCTTTTTGCTTTTTTTTGATGTCTTCATCCCTTCAAATAATTCCCCTTGTTTCACTCGTTGTTCAGAAATTTTCTTTTCTTTTTCGATTTTAGACTTTTCTTTATCTTGTTTCTTCTTCTCTTTAGCTAATCTTTTTAGTTCTTTTTTAGGCATATAATCGACTAACGATTCCGAAGACTCAGATTGGGAAACTGGTGCTTGATCTGATGGCTCGTCGTCTACTTCTTGTTTTGGTTCAAATGTCATAAAAGCAGGTAGTGGTTTAGGTGCCTCTTTTTTTTTCGTAACGCGGAATGGAGTTTGGGAAGAAGAACTCTCCGTGGGATGTTCTGCTTTAGGTATTTGAAATTCTTTAGGAGTAGGTGCAGGGATTGGAGCATTTTTTGTAAAAGGAATAGTGTTTGGTTTATATGTTTCTTTATCGGTTGTTGTAGTTACTTGTTCTGACGGTTGAAATTTCTCAGCCATAATCTGATCAGGCGTTTTAAATTCTATGTCTGTTGGTTCGGGTGTAAAAAATTCTGGATTAGGGTGGGGTTGAGGCACGGGAGTAGGTTCGGGTACTGGTGGTGCTTCGTATTCAAGCTCGGGTTCCGGTTCAAAAATAGGTCTGGGTTCTTTAGGGTATGTTATTTTTGGTTCTGGTACGGGTGGAGCTTCATATTCGAGCTCAGGTTCGGGTTCAAATTTGGCTGGTTCTTGTTTGGTGTTATTAGGAACGAGTTCCGGAACAGGTGGTGCTAAATACTCAGTTTTAGGTATTATAGGTTGAACAATTGTCTTTTCGACGGGTTCACTTCCTTTGATAATTTCTCCTGGAGCGTAAACGGTTGCGTTAGAGATTAGTTGGTCAGGAACCCCTTGTCCTATCATCAAACAAGCGAGAATTTGAAAGCAATCTCCGACGCCGTCACCTGTTTTAGCAGACGTCTCCATATAATACAAGTTGAAATCTCTCGTAAAATTGTTAATTTCTTCAACTGAAACAGCTCTAATGTTAGTTAAATCGCTTTTATTGCCAACTAGTAATACGGGTATATCAGCTTTTATGTTAGCCCTAACTTCTTCAATCCAC
The DNA here is from genome assembly GCA_019894855.1 of Promethearchaeota archaeon. Classification (GTDB taxonomy): domain Archaea; phylum Asgardarchaeota; class Lokiarchaeia; order Sigyniarchaeales; family SOKP01; genus SOKP01. The sequence goes on along the minus strand of JAGXNS010000059.1, from coordinate 5,612 downwards.
TGTGGTAAATGTTCAAAACTTGCAGAGTTCGTAAGATCAAAAACGAGGATTGTACCGAGCGATCCTCTATAATACATTGGTCTTATAGAGCTAAATCGTTCTTGGCCGCCAGTATCCCAGAGTTGGAGCTTACATTTGATCGGTCCTTCAAAAGTATCAATCGAGATCGTTTTTACATGAAAATCAACACCGATTGTCATTTTATAATCTTCAGTAAAGAACCCTTTCGAGAATCGGAGTGTAAGTGCGGTTTTACCGACACCACCATCTCCTACCACGATTGATTTAAAAAGATAATCGTATTCTTCAACCATTTCAATTCTTCCATTACTTTATTCAGATTTTGTATTAGAATTTTTAATAATAATCAAAGTTGTTCTATTATTATTATTATTAATAAAAATTTATTTAATTATACTTTTGGATATTTTACATCATATTTAACGGGGACTTTTTAGACTAAAGGGAAATCATTGTATTACACTTTTCTGTTGCTAAACTCTTCTTCGATATCTACATTTTCAAACCAATCGTTAATTTTTTCTAAGGTTTCTTGTGGAAATTCATAAGAGTGCTCCCTATCGGGATATAGTCCTTTTTCTACTTCGCTTTTATAGTTAAATAATGCACTTCGGACGGATTTTCCCACATCTCCAAAATATTTAAGAAACTTAGGTTTGAAGTCGGTAAAAAGCCCTAACATATCGTTAATAACTAAAATTTGACCGTCGCAGTAAGAACCGGCTCCAATTCCTATGGTTGGAATGTCAATCGATTTAGTAATTAATTTAGCTATTTGCCAAGGAATACTTTCCAAAACGATTGAAAACACCCCTGATTTTTCTAAATTTTTTGCGTCTAAAATCAGCTTTTTTGCGGCTTCTATCGTTTTCCCTTGAACTAAAAATCCTCCAAACTCATATACAGCCTGAGGAGTAAGTCCTATGTGCCCCATGACTTGAATATCAGCATCAATCATAGCCTCTATTGTGGGACAAATTTTTGTACCCCCCTCAACTTTCACGGCTTCAGCTCCACCTTCCTGAATGAATCTTCCTGCATTCCTAACGGCTTCGTTGATATTGATTTTATACGATAAAAATGGCATATCCCCAACTATCATTGCATTTGAAACTCCGCGAGACACTGCTTTTGTATGATGAATCATATCTTCCATTGTAACTGCCAATGTATTTTTATATCCAAGAATTACCATAGAAAGAGAATCACCTACGAGAATTAAATCAATTCCACATTCATCAACGATCTTAGCAAACGAATAGTCGTAAGAGGTGATAGTCACTATTTTTTCTCCGTTTTTTTTCTTCTCAATTATTTTTTGAGCAGTCATTTTTTGTAAGGCCATACATGAAGTAACGCTATACCTCAGAAAAATGTTTTGTTTGTTTAAATAGACCTAACTTTCTCGGTAGCAAAATTAATTTTCCCCTTACAGATCTTTAATATATTGCTTAAATTTGTTCAATGAGTTGTGGAAGTTAGGGATATAGAGATGGTTGTAAATTACCTAACGCTCATTTTCTTTTTCGAAAACGAATGTCACGATTTCTATTATCTATCTTTTTTAGGCTAAATTTCTTAGCAATACGCTCTGAAAATCGTTTAATTCGTTCTTTATTTCGCTGAATTTATTATGGAGAGCGACTATCCCCACATAGAAGATATTTTCTACGTTCTCAATTTCTACTAAAAATTTTCGTACGTAATAAGTTTTAGCGTCAGAAAATGCCGTTCGATCGATTATTTCTACTTTTTCATCTTTTATCCTTTGAAAAAACTCAAGATCTTCGTTAATTTTATTACTTATTTTCTCTTCGAACTCCCGGGTATCCATAGCTTCCATGTAATGATCAGAGATTATAAGACCCGTGTCAGTATATAGTATTGCATAACTACACCTATAAAAATTAACGAATCTGTTTAGAACGGCGTCAATTTCTTTTAAACGTAACACTGTATTAAGAGAGTAAGAAAATGCTTGAGAGATCGACGATATATCGTAATAAGAAGTGTTAAAGAATTTAAATTTGATATCGAGATTTTGCGACAATATCAGGTTTTTTATCATTTTGGCTCGATCTATATAATCTTCGTCGTTTTTGAACTTTGGATCGAATTTATTAAAACATATTATTACTTCGTTTGCGTAATTAAGATTTCTATAAATATCTAATAACTCGTGGAGGTATTCTACCGAATCTTCAAATTTAAGCTCATCTTGAATGTCAATTAGGTAGTAAATGTAATCTGTTTCAAAAAAATAAACTGGATTGGTTACATAGATTTTTCTGAACTTCTTTTGTCCACCCATATCCCAAAGATTAATTCGATAAGTATTGAGGAATTTAAAGGAACTGTAATCGATTTTAATCGTTGGTTTTAGGTTTTTAACCCGCTCATAAAAGTTGTATTTCTGCCTAAGAGCTATTAAAGCGCTCGTCTTACCGGCATTATCTAGCCCTGCAATAACAAGTTTAAATTCCTTTGATTGGTGAGGATTAGTTGTCATTATTAATTAGAAAATTACCTTTTTCTCGAAAATATTATATAAAATTAAATTATAAATCTCAATTAATTTATTTATTTTTTTTGATTTTTTAGATTTTTACGCGTAAACCAACAAATACAGATGATCAAATTTGATCAATAAGATTTTTTAGGAAACAAATCATTAAATAATTCTAATAAAATTAACTAAGATAAGATCATTATGGATGCTAAAGATATAGATTACTACGCTCTAGGGTTCGAATTTATTGAAACGAAAACTATGTTTGTTTCAAATTATAAAGACGGTAGATGGGACGAAGGTACGTTAGTACCGTTTGGTAACTTCGAGATTTCACCTGCAGCGTGCATATTAAACTATGGACAAGGAATTTTCGAAGGGATGAAAGCATTAAAGACTAAAAAGGGCGATCACGTTCTCTTTAGGCCTGAGGAGAACGCAAAAAGATTCAACGATAGTGCTAGTAGAATGCTCATACCCAATTACGATGAAGACAAATTTGTTTCTGCCGTAAAAAAAGTAGTGAAGGTTAATGAGGATTATATACCGCCTTACGATAGTGGTGGAGCTCTTTACATTCGCCCTATAATGATTGGAACGGGCGCTACAGTCGGAGTAAAACCGGCTAAGGAGTACAAAATGATAATGTTTACCGTCCCGGTAGGACCCTATTTTCCAGAAGGGTTTAAAGGAATAGATTTAGAAATCACGAAAAAATACACAAGAGCGGCCCCCGGTGGGACGGGGTCGAGCAAAACGTGTTGTAATTACGCAGGTTCTATGCTACCCGCCAAAGAAGCTAAGGAAAGAGGTTTTTCGCAGGTTATTTTTTTGGATGCGGTCCATAAAGAATATATTGATGAGGTAGGAGCTGCGAACTTCTTTGCTGTGATTGACGGAGTCTTAGTTACGCCGAAAACTGCTGGCACAATTTTGCCAGGAATCACACGAAAATCGATTTTAAAACTAGCTTCAAAAAAAATTGGAATGATAACAGAAGAAAGAGACATTTCTTACAAAGAGCTTTTTGAAGTATCGTGCACTGAAGCTTTTTGCTCAGGAACCGCGGCTGTTATTACTCCTATTAAATCTGTTGTTCTCGATGAAAAAAAGCGGATTTTTAGTGAAGGAGAACCGGGAGAAATTACTCGAAAAGCTTACGAAATGCTCACCGGCATTCAGCGTTTAGATATAAGCGACGAATTTGGATGGGTTGAGAAAATTTAGAGGATATAATTGGTTTTACTTCTAATTAAAGGCATAGACTTCCAATCAAAATTTCAAAAGCGTCTTTTATGTTTTCTCCAGTCTTTGAAGATATTTTAAGGTAAGTAATAACATTTTCGTACTCATTTACAATATCAAGGATGTAATTGTCTATGGCTTGGGTATCAGATGGCGCTATAAGATCTCTTTTTGTTCCTATTAATAATATAGGAAGGTTTCCAAAAGGCTCTAATGCATTTATCCACTCGTACACGTTTTCAATGGTATTAATCCGAGTTAAGTCAAAAAGGATAACAGCTGCGATAGAACCGTCAACAAAACCATTGAGAAGCGTTTTAAACTGAGTTTGACCAGCAAAGTCCCACATTACAAAATTTAATTCAATCCCATTGACCTTGATGTTTTTCGAATAAAAATCGACACCTCTGGTTAATTTACTGTCGTCGTAAAAGCTATCGTGGACGAGTCGGTTTAAAAACGAGGTTTTTCCTACTCCTCCATCTCCAGATACAATAACTTTTACTGTTTTCATTTTAATCAATATTAATTGTGCTAATAACCAATAAAAACTAAACTTACGAAACTAAATAGTGTAATAGTAGCTCGTAAAAAAATTTTCCTACTCTCAAACGCTCTATAGAGATTTACAAAAAAGTCAAATAACTTGTACTTATTAGGTAGTGTGTTCCTAAAAAACTAAATAAAACCTGTTAGGCGTAATTGGAAAGAAATTAAATAAGAAATCTTTTTTCCGAAAAGCGATTTATATTTCTTCTCTGAGTCTTTGGATTTTTTTTTTTAATTTTCTTATTCTGGGATCCGCGACACTGTATACTTTAAACTCATTGAGAATTTTTAATGCATGCTGATAAAAATTGATGCTATTGAAAACATCGCCGTTTTTCTCAGCAGTTTCTGCTTTTTCTATATTAAAATCAAGCTCGATGTATTTGGACTTACTTTCGATGTTAAAAATCTTTAGCGATATCTTCGCTATCTCGTCTTTAAAGTTTAGTTCTTTAGCAATTAATAGCGCTCTATTGTATTCATTTAAGGTTACCTGAAATTTAGAATCTTTTGCTGCAGCTCGAGCTTTTTTCTTAGTCTCTTTTATCCATCTACGTGCTGAAAAGGCGTCCATAGTTTTTAACTGTTCTTTTAAATCCTTCAAATCGGCATTATTATTAATGATTGGTGATATTAAGCTCGATTTTATCATTTTATCGCGATCTGCGGTCTGACCTGATTCGATGTTATTTGCAATTGTTTCTATAGGCGTTGGAGATATGATTTTACGCTCTAGTAGCTGATAGAGTTCATAAAGAATGACTTCATCCTCAATATCAGCAATATTTTTTAATCTGATGAGCATGTTATTTATGAAAAAAAAGGGTTTTATTGTTAGCATTTCTTTTGCGAGGTTGTATATAGCCTTCTGAACTAAATTTCCTTTTACTTTATCTAATTCATATGGAGGTATCGAGCGAGCTAAAGTCATTGGAAACATAAGGTAAATGTTAAAAAACTCAACGATGTAATCGATCTTATCTTGAAAATTAAAGTGAACACCCTTTTCTCGAAAGTCTATAAGTTCCTCTTTAAATTGAGGTTCAAAACTTTCTAAGAACTGAAACACTTGATTTCTTAGTTTAATGGATGCTTTATGATCGAGAATTAAACAAACTCGGATAATATCTCCATCTTTAAGTAGAATATTAAACTTCTTATACTGAAATTCGTAGAATTGATACTCGAACGAAGGGACGACGTTTTTATTTGAAACCCCGCTAGATTCTGAAAAAGTTATGTTAGCTTGAATAAATCCACTCAATAAATTCGCATCAATATCGACACC
>JAGXNS010000058.1 GCA_019894855.1 Promethearchaeota archaeon | reverse complement strand
GAAACCGATTTGCTGGAAAGATCATTAAATCAACATCCCAATTGGAATGAAAAGGAAGGTACTTTTAGTTTTAAAATGGAAAAATTTGAAATTCGAAGTTTTAAATTCATTTTCAGATAAAATTAAATCAATCCTTTTTAATCTTTTTATTATTAATATAATTTTTAACTAAGAATAATCAAAAACTGATTTTCCAACAACGCTATAATGTGGTTTTTTTCCTAACATATTTAAGAGCGTTGGAACCATATCAGTAGTTTTGCAATATGGAAGTTCCAATCTAGGGATGTTTGGAGATCCACCAATAATAAATGGCACAGTCATAGACTTTTTAATCCCAATATCATGAGAATACCGATGTACAGAAGCCGCAGTTTTTCCATGTTCATATCCAAACCCATACTCTCCAAGGTTGGAAGTTAGTATGTCGCAGGATCGGGGATTTTTAAAATAGCGAGGTATTTGGTCAACTAATATAGGAAAATCAATTTGATTAGTAACTTTTAACCATTCATCAATATTATGCGATTTTCCATCTATGAGCCGTGCAGATTCCTCATAATTAGTATATTTATAGAAATCCTTGTCATCGGGAATATATTTGGTTTTTTGATTTATTCCATGCCCCTCGAATTCAATGATATCGGTGAACTTTTTACCTGTTTCCCTCTCTTTATGTTCTAGGTAAATTATTCCTTTGTCTGGTGTGTTATCGTTATCCCTGTAATACATTGCCTTTACGCCGGGAATATTCCATAAAGTATCAAACACATTTAACTCTTTGCTGCCAACACCATTGGGAACAAAATTTTTCAACTGTTCGATAGTTGGATGGTGATACCAATTTTCTCCCGGGAAATTAAAAAATCCAAGACCTCCCATAGCACAATCGAAATCTCCAGTTCCCTTCTTTGGTAAATATTGGATAAATCCATTTTCTTTAAAAAAAGGAGCGATATCATACAACTTCTCTGACTTATAATTTCCGTGATCAGATATAATTCCTATCGCGGTTGAATCGTAATAACCCGTGTTTTTAAGAGTTTTAATTAATGAACCGATATATTTATCACAATCGATTACCTCTTTGATGTACTCCGGATGGTCGAAGCCTTTTTTGTGCATTAAATCATCTGTTTTAGGGATATACGCAACGGTTACCTTTGGAACATCTTTATCTGGAAATAAAGATTGAGGATCTTTGAAGACATTTTCAACTCCTTTAAGTATTGATGAGGATGTATATTCTACTGGAGGTATTAAAACTGAACCCCTATTTATTAGATTTAAAGAACTTAAAAAATTGCCTTCTCCCGCTTGTTCAAAAATAGTTTGACAATTTGGTCCTAAATCACTATTTAATTTTAAAAGATGGCTGCCTTTTCCACAATGCCTAATGATTGGAAATTTCTTTTCTTCTATTAAAGGATACGATCTTCCAATCCAATGATACATAGGAATACCACTTCCTTCGTTGGGAAAATATCCCGAATAGGAACCTATGATGATATTGCTATAGCAAGGAAAAGTTATACTTGGAAAGGATGTAATACAATTCTGGCTTGAAATGCCATTTTTTGCAAGTTGAGCTATATTAGGTGCTTTACCTTTATCAATCAGATCAAATAAATGAGCTGCTCTAAGATCATCAATCAATATTAATATAACTTGATTAATTATATTATTCCGGGGCATAATTAATATAATTTCTTTTTTTTAGTTAATTAATTTGTTCTTAGTTAATAATTTTGTTTTTACTCTAAGATGGATTTCAATAGAAATAGAAATTCAAAAAGTTTTTGACGAACTCTACATTTAATTAAACATATGAATGAAGTAGCTGAAAAAAATTTCGTGGTGGGAATTCTCGGGGATAATTTTGATATAAACAATTTAATAGGTCAATCTTTAGGATCCCCAGGGACTAGATCAGACATTCTCTTTTACAATCGTTTAGATCAAACTTTAAATCAAGTATTTTGCGGTTTAACTCCCATAGATTACCCCGAAAAGATAAAACCGCTTTTACAAACTTTAGCTATTTCTAATATTCATGTTCTCGCTATAGATTTAAACATCGGATTAAATGCCTCAGTAGGAGAAATACTAGTTGGAATGGACATATTTTCAAAGTTGTATAGAACTAAAGTCGTGGTTGTAATTGCTGGAATAAATTCAAATACGGAATGGAAATTACCTGAAACAAAAAAGAAAGTTAGGGCGATTTTGGAGAGTACTAGTTTGAATAACGCACAAATTTTCGAACTTAGAGCCAAACAAGATTATGAAATTCTAAAAAGAATAATTGTGGAGCTTGGGAATGAGCTTCTACAAATAACTAGCGTTAACGAAGGAAACACGGAGGTGTTAGTTGACCATGTGTTTCCTGTTAAAGGAATAGGGACCGTTATTCTTGGAATCGTAAAACAGGGGGAAGTCCATAGTGGTCAAATGTTAGAAATAATGGGCTATGAATCCACCGTAAAGAAGGTTATAATCAGGAGTATTCAAAAACACGATAGGAACTTTAAAGTCGCTTTTGAAGGTGATAGAGTAGGTCTCGCTTTAAAAGGTAATATTTCCCCTAGAGATATAAGTCGCGACAACATTATTGTTACTCCTGGCATTTTTAAGCAGGAAAATGAAATAGATGCCGAAATTTTTGTTAGTCAATTCTATAAACCCAAAAATGGGATGATTACATCTAATGATGGGTTCCAGTATTACGGGTTAATTAAGTTAAAACTATCTCCTTTTAAATTTATTGAAGGTCAGAATATCACCCCTGGAAAAAGTGGTACTATGAAAATTTGTTTTGATAAATCAGTAGTCCATAACGGAGAAGGATTAAACGGAATTATCACTGAATTAAATCGTTTCGAGAATAAACTGCGAATAGTTGGATATTTTCAACAGACTAAAAAATGACCTTCATTAATAATAATAGATGAATTCCATTAATTAAGCAGTGAAAACTTTTATATATTAAGTTAGAGAAAAATAAAAAAAGTGTGCTTTTTAGTTGAACTCAGGAAACTTGTTTAAAACTCAAGAGCCTAAAGTCTATTTTAAATCTTCAGAAACTATGGAGGAAGTTTTAAATGATTCAATTCAGTTAATAGTTACGTCACCGCCATACGGTAAAATTAAAGATTATGGTAATCAGAATCAAATAGGTTTTTTTGGGACTTTTGACGACTATTTTAAAAGGTTAAAACAGGTTTGGTCTGAATGTTACCGAGTTCTCGAACCTCAATGTAGAATGGTTATAAATATAGGAGACCAATATCTAAGAACTTCTGAATTTGGAAGATATCGAGTTTTATCAATCGCGAGTAGAATTATAACCGATTGTTTGGATTTGGGTTTCGATTTTCTTGGAGATATAATATGGCAAAAAATTAGTACTACTAACACTACGGGAGGCTGTAGCTTAATGGGATCCATCTATTACCCCAGAAATGGATTGCTTACCTACGATTACGAACACATTCTCATTTTTAAAAAATATCAAGGTAAAAACAAGAGGAAAGTTGATCCGATTATAAAAGAGATGTCAAAAATTCCTTTGAGTGAGTGGAAAAAATGGTACACTGGGCACTGGAAATTCCCGGGAGTGGTACAAAAAGAACATATCGCAATGTTCCCCGAAGAACTTCCATATAGAATAATAAGAATGTTCTCCTATATTGGTGATACTGTCTTGGATCCCTTCTTAGGTTCTGGTACAACGTTGAAAGTGGCAAAAAGTCTCTTTAGAAATGGGATCGGTTACGAATTGAATAAAGATTATAAGAAAACAGTAGATAACAAAGTTGAAAATAGTAAACCAGGTCTTTTTAGAGATTATCAGTTTATGTTGTATAAATTATCCGAAAAAGCTCGAAGTGAAAAAATTGAGATTCAAATTGAAAAACAGAAACAAAAGGGAGTAGTTTTCCTTAAAAACGCAAAAGAGATAGAAGTCATATTAGATTACCTCTTAATAGAAGAGGAAATCTTTAATCAAATTAAGATTAAAACTGAGTTAGATGCAAAACTAAAAGAAAATACTGTACTTAGATATCTAGAAGGAATTTTAATAGATAAAAAGATAAATTGTTATGTAATTTTAATTAACTCTAAATTTGATAAAGATATAAATTTGAAACCATTTTTAAAAGCGTACCTGAGCAACGCAAATCTAATTGATAAAATTAAGATTATTACAATGAGTGATTTTCTCTCAGATGATTTTAATACATCATCTTTTTTCCTATAAAATGTAATCAAGAGATATATTAAACCCACCTCTCGCAGAGAATTCATCAAATAACTTTCCATTGCGGACTTTTTTATTTGAATCATTATATTTGGTTTAATCATTGCAATCAACGGATTCCTTGAGATTAAGTTTCATGAAAGCTATTTCCTGCTCGTTTCTCTGACTCGATTTAACCGATCTGTTTACTTGAGACAAAAACTTCATTGCGCTAATTTTACCTTCGTTGATACTTTTTATTAGTTCCTCCTTACTTAATGCTCCCGAAATGGTTAGAGCTGTCTGAAACGACTGATCTGGTTTTAATGTTTTAAACTCAATTTGTAAGGCAGATAAAATCTCTCCTGGTTGGCCATATAGCGTATTAGATAGATTTGGTCTATCACTGCTGATATTAAAATCTTTAGTTAAACAAGTTTCATGATATGTTGATCTAGATATCGGAGAAAACCCTCCAAATAAACTAGTGTCATCATACTGATAAATCACATCATTGTTTTCGTCATATCCTGATAAATCGTTATCAAAGCCATCTAACCCATTGATATCAAAATCAAAAACGAAATATAAGGAAAAATCTAATAAATCGTAATCTGAAATGTTTTTTATCGTAAAGAACGCGTTAATATAGGGAACGTTGGGGCGATTAAATACGTCAATGTATAACCGAATTAGAGAATTTTGTTCACTAATAACAATCGGTTTGATCTTTTTCTGTGCGATTAATTTTCTTAGGTATTCCTTTATATCAAAATCAAGCGTAATACGATTAATTGTTGTTCCAATACGACTATTAACCATTTTATAGATCGGAGTTGATTCGACATTTTTTAGGAGTACGCCAATAGGCTCTAAACTCTTGTTTTTAAGTTTAAAACTAAACCACGGGCCAGCATACACTTGTTCTGTCAATGCTATAAGATATTTCCCCTTAAACTTTAATTCCTTAATGGAAAAACCCATTAAATAGCCAGATTGGTTTCAAGCAGCCAAAATCTCGTTGAATATAACTTTTAATACTATTTTTTAATAACCTCCTTGAATTGAATTTAAGATAATTACATTAAAATTTGAAATAATCTCAATAAATTAAGAATAAGTAAGTAATTTAAAATATTCGTATATTTGATACTAGATTTTTTCAATAAATCGATAAGCAATATACAGGAACGCTTCGTTAACATTTTCTCCAGTTTTAGCCGATGTTAAAATGTAGTGGAAATCTAGTTCTCTAGCAATAACTTTTATCTCTTCTTCGCTAATCACTACTTTTTCCTGTAAATCAGATTTATTTCCAACTATCACAACCGGTATATTCCGCGAAACAGATTCTAAAATTTCTTTATACCACTTCTTTACACTTTCTAGATTATCTTGACGAGTTCTGTCTATTACAATAAACGCTGCGCTCGCCCCTTCGTAAAATCTGTGTCTATATGGTGCCATTGTGCTGATTTGACCCCCAATGTCCCACAAAACAAAATTGATTTCTGTGTCTTCGTCCATTATTACAGTTTTTTTAGAAATTTCAACCCCTAATGTTGAAATATAACTGTCTGAAAACATATTTTCGACAAATCTTTTAATTAGAGATGTTTTTCCTACTTGAAAATCGCCCGTTAAAATTAATTTTGATGTAAATTGTCCTTTTGGTAATTTTCCTTCCCTTCTTTTTGATAAAACTCGAATTATCTCCGGTATCTCTGTAGAAACATTATCAAATCCCTCAAGAACAAGTTCTACTTTCCCTGCTATATATTCAGAATATATTCGTAACTCTAAATTAGATGTTGTAGGATCAGCTATAGTTGTTAATATCGAATGTGAACCCATCGAGCAATAGGCAAATTTCTTATCTTGCAAAGATGTTATGTTGAAGAAGTTACTCTGCGTCTGGAACTCGTTTTTTATCCGATCGATATAAATGTCAAGGAACGCTGAGATAGCACCCATCACAGAGTCAGATTCTTTTCCGGCTTTTTCTTTGCTATTCGAAGCGATTATAAAACCATCACGATCGCAAATTGCAACTGCGATAGCACCATCGATATCGAACATGTAATTTTCTAATAGCGCTTCAAGTAAATCAATATTAGGTAATCCTTCCATAAATCTCAACTTCTAAGTAAGTCTTTTTAAAAATATTATAGTTTTAACTAATATAAATATAGCTATAAAAGAGATAGAAATAACTGTCTCTTCTAGTTAATCATACAATATTTCATTTTAAGGTAGCAGGGTAGGGAAATAGGGACTTCTCAGAGAAATTAGAATCCAATTTTTTAGGTTATATCACCATATTATTTCTCTTTTTATAAAAAAAGAGACTTCATTATTTTATGTTAGATAATTCATCTTTAAGAGAAAATACGGCTGAAGAGAATCAAATCGAAGATATCTTGTTTAGAGCTGTAAACCTTTTTGAAAAAACGGGTTTAAAAGATTTGGCAACAAAATGGGATACGATCTTAAAAATGTATGCTGGTAAGAAGGAATTGAATAATCCTTCGTTCTTAGAGAATCAACTTTAATAGCGTCTAATTACTGATTTTTAATATTTAATCCCGTTGTTGATTTTATGATATATTGAAAATCAGTTTGAGGAATTTTATATAGTTTTTGAACAATAATTTCAACTTGATTCGCTAGATTTTTTGCTTCTAAACTATTTTTTTGAATAATTTGAAGTATTTTGAGAACTTTTTCCTGGATGTCTTTTGCTAGTTCTTTTTCAACAATACTTTGTGGAACTTTAATTGGTAAATTTTTAAGTTTTTCAATTAGAATTCTTGGAAATAAGATTTTATAAGATCCAAACGATTTTAAAAAGTAATATGAGAGTAAGTGGGAGTTTATTAAACCAAGAAGGTAATAATGATTAAATTCCAAAACTTGATTTCTTATTATTTCAAGATTGTAAAATGATTGAGATGTCCAAGCATTTTCATTATAAGTTGCACATATAAGATTCTCTTGACTTAATTGCCTAATTACAATTCGTTTTTTAAAAGTGTTTTCGCCTTTGTAATTAATTCCTTTCATCCCAAGTCTAATATATTTAAAATTATTTGCGGAATACCTATTCATTGAATATAAAAAATGTTGAAATTCTTCTTGATGCCCTTCTGGAATGTTTTCTAATATCATATTATCAATAAATTTTTCATTTAAAGGAGAACCGCAAGTTTTGCAAACCAAATGTTTTTTTGGAAGAGGCTGATATATTTGGCATGTCTCACAGTAAATAACACAACCATTCTTTCCTATTTCTACACCTCGTTTCAGCGATATTTTGAATCGAGTGTCATTCATTAAATCTGATAGTTTTGGAAAATTCGAATTCAAGTGAACTAAGATTTCTATGTCTCTCTTATTCAAATTTATTAAAAACTCATAATCCCAATTTTCAATTAGATTTTGAAGAATTATGTTATCAGGTTGAGATTGGGTTAATGGAAATTTTATTATAATCTGATTAAGCTTCCTTTTTATATCATCTGTTTCTTTTTCTAAAGTAAGAATTATATTTGAAACAACGGGCTTATCGAATTGAGGACCGCTATAATAAATCTCAATTATCTTAGTTGAGTCGTATATATATTTTCTTAGAATTTTGCGATTTGATAACGCGAGTATAGAATCAGGGATAATATACCCGAGTACGCCGTTTCTTTTTAATAATTTTATTCCTAATTCTATAAAGATCTGATAATAATCATATTGACCCTTGTTTGTCTCCAAGGGGAGTTTTTCAATGAAATTTCTATATTCTTGCGGAATGGAGCGAATGAATAGATAAGGAGGATTTCCTACTACATAGTCGTATTTAGTATTAATATTAAGTTGGAGTGTATCTTTGTTTAAAATATTAAATTTTGGCACATCGTAATCTTTTTTATTTTTTATAATAATTTTAATGAGTTTAAAGAGAGTAAAGTAGATGTTGATTTGGCATAAAACACAGGCAATAGGATTTATGTCAATACCGTATATATTATCTTTAACTTTATTAATGATTTTCTCAGCTAGTTTTGGGAATGTCTTTGAGTTTTCTTTCGAATTGGTATGCTTTATTAGCTTCTTTGTTAAAATGTTAACTGCTCTAATTAAAAAACTTCCTGATCCACAACTTAAATCTATTAATTTCTTATATTCAATATCGTGCTGGTCTGTATATCCTACACTTTTTAGGATGTAATCTACTATTTGAATGGGAGTAAAAAATTCGCCCGTTGTTTTTCTTTGGCTATGAGGCACAATTTTTTCGTAATAACTCGCTATAAAATCCAGATCAAATTTTTGATCATCTTTTTCTTTAATAGGATAAATTTCTTTTGTATCAATCTTAGGTAAATGTTCGACTACATTATGGATGAAATCGTTTATTTCTTTATCTTTTAAATCGATTCCATAATGTGTGATTAAGTTTGAAAGTATTCCCTTATCTATTAGGAATTTTTGAAATTCGCTCATAAAATTTGGTATAAGATGTTATAAATCAAATTATATTTTATCAGATTATATTTCTAATTAACCAGAATAAAGTTTTATATTTAATTACGAGTTCTTCAAGAATATGGAAATCAACAGAGGAGAATTAATTGATCCATTTTGTAATACTTATCATGTAAAACTTCTTATAACTTGCTAGTCCATTATATGTTTATATCAGACTTTGTCAATTTATTTTGACGAAAAAGTAATTGAAATTCATTGCCAAAAATTTCTAATAGAATAGATGATTGCGAGCATATTTATTAGTACTATTGTTATAATCTTCGTATTTGGTGTCATTTATGTATTATTAAATAGAGGGAAATATGAAACTAGAGTAGGATTTTTTGCTGTAATTATTATATACTTCATAAACGAAATCACCTACTTTATTTCGTTTAATTTATCAGCAGAAAATTTTTTTAATACCCCCTTTGCATTGATAATATGGTATATTTCAATTATTACGAGAAATATTTCAATAGGAATGTTTGCCTCAATGCATAACTTCGAGTTAAACAAAGACAGTAGAGTAAGATATCTACCCACGCTAATTTATATTTTTATAGGAGGAATTATTCTGAGTCTACTCTTCGTTCCCGATTCTTTTATTGTTATCCAGAAAGACTTTGAATATTTCTACTTATTTAATCACGTTGGATTGCTAACCTCAATTATTCTATTCAATTTTTGTATCATATTGTTTTCTTGGGTTATACAAATAAAGGGATATCATAATTTTGCTGACAAGAAACTAGGTAAATTTAATTATATCGTTATTCTTCTTTTTAGCTTAAACATTATTCTTTACAGTTTATATCTAATTACCTTAAATACCTACTTTAAGTTACTACATTCAATAGTTTATCTTATTAGTATTGGATTTTTTCTCGTTGTTATCATTAAAAAGCCTAATCTATTTGCGGTAATAACCAATAAAATATATGATTTAATTATTTTCCATAAGTCAGGGATTTTACTTTATTCATTTAACTTTCAGACAAGAGAAGAAGTTGACGAGAGTCTATTAAAAGGAAGTATTCTTATTGGGATAAGTCATATTTTGGCTAACCTAACTAATGTAGAAGCGCAAGTAACTCATATAAAAATGAAAAATCGCGCTGTAGTTTTTAATTTTAACACAAAATTAGGTTTTGCTACCTTATTAATTGCCAAACATAGAAATAAAATTCTGGAATCTGCTGTAAATAAGTTTATGCAAGATTTCTCCAAAATAAATGAAGAATACTTACTAAATTTAGACCGTTTAATTGATGTTTCTAAGTTTAAAAATGCTTACAAACTTGTCATTAAAAATTTTAGCCACTATTTAACAGATGTTTAAATTTTCTACCTAAGTTATAGCAGAGTAGATTAAATATAACGGGAGAGTACTTTGAATGTTCTTGAGTAATTCTTAAAAATGAATGTTTCTTCTTTATTTAAATAGGTATATTTTTATTCCATACCTCTTCGAAATCTCTCAGGTTTTCGTATTTTAACAAGCTATTAAGAAGAAAATTTTTACACATTAAATTATGGATTACACGATCTCAATTTCTTTAATTACTGGTTATGTCCTCATCTTAATCTTAAGCACTTATACAGTAATTCAAATTTTTCAACATCGTGATAAATATGGTACACAATTAATCGCATTCTTAAATATCGCAAATACATTTATAGCAGGAATTTTGTATTCTACATTTTTTATTTTTTCAGTAGTTGTTTTTATATCTCATGATGTCAATATCTTAATGTGGAAAATATCATTAGTAACTGGTTTTATAACCTTATTAATTACATCCATAATTTATTCTTTTTTTAATGAATACAAAAAAATTAAACCTTTTCCCTTCGTTTATTTTACTCTTCTTTTTGGGCTATTACTTGGGGCTTTGGCAACTCCTGATTCAATAGCTTTAACATTAAATGGTCCATTTCCACCCATGTTTTCAATAATGGATCCTTCTAACATGTATTTTGAATTTGATGTAACTACTAGTATTGTATTCATTCTCTTCGAACTATTCATAACGATTTATTTTCTTTATAGCGCAGCTATAATTTACAACAAAACGAAAAATAAAAACGAAAGCTCAACCCTTTTGTTGAATACAGTAGTTTTTTCTATTTCTGTGATTATGCTACTACTTTACATAACAGTTCAAGACACTCTTTATAGAGAGATATACATCGTAATCTTGTGGGTCTCATCTTTTGCTTTTTATATTATGCTTATTAAGAAACCAGAGATGTTTTTTATTTTACCAAACAGGATATACTCAGTAAATATTTACCATAAATCTGGGATCGTGCTTTATTCATATAATTTCGGTGATACAGCAGATAACAAAATCGAGTCAGCAAGATGGGGCACCATTCTTATAGGTTTAAACCACATTCTTAGTGAATTTATCGATAAAACTGATAAAATCGATGTGATCCAAACAAAGAAATCAGATATTGTTGTTAGGTATGAAAATGAGCTCGGGTATGCTTTAGTGGTTATTACTAATCAAAAAAATGAAATTGTAGAAAACCTTATGTTAGGTTTTTCACAAGACTTCAATAGTAAATACAAAAATAAACTATTAGATATTCAAGATTTAAACCGCTTAATCAATATTTCTGAATTTTTCGACATAAAAGAACTAATCGAAAAACATTTTCAGCTGTATACTTAATCTATATATTTATTTAAATTACTAATTCCGAGACATCTAAACATTTTTATATGTAGTTCCTTATTGAATTGATAAAGAAGCAATATTAATAATTAAAAATTTATTATATCCTATTATGAGTCAATTAGAACTACAAGATAAGGATTGGGAAAGAGATTGGAAAACTATCGTAAATATTTTTGATACTATTGAACATCTAGAACATTTATTTGAGGATTTAGATGTGCCGTATTTAAGGGAAATTCAGCAAAAAGTATTACTCTTAAATCTTGAAAAATATGTGTGGTCTTTACAAAATTACATCGTAGAGAAATATTCTCGAGCGTAATTATTTTACCTTAATGAGTTTTGCCGATCAACAATTAACTCTTTTTAGTCAGTAATTTAATCAATTTAAAATAGTACTGAAAATTAGATTCACTATTAATTTTATTTTAAACAAAGTTGTTTCATATGAGTACAGAATTTAGTAAAAGATTCTAACAAATCTATTTTTATCATTATATACAATATGATGGTAATTAAATACATTGAAGCAAGTGAAACAATCCAGCTCTCTCCTCCTAAGAGGTTACAGATACTTATTAGGTTATAAGAAAAAATAAGCATCAAACCCAATTTGCCCAACCAAACCCAAAAAATTGTCTTTAGAAAACTATACTTAATGATTCCAAGGGGTATTGTTATGAAATCATCATTTAAGGGTGTAAGACCAAATATAAAAATTAAAAGGGGTGCGGTTCTTGGATGCTCTATTAAAAATAATTGGTATTTCTTCAGATTCTGTCTACGGTCTTCAGAAATAAATGAAGAAGCCCCTCTACCTACAGCATATCCACCAATTTCTCCAATCATGCATCCTAAACTAGCAATAAAGGCGACAACAATAGGAATGAAGAGATTCAGTTGTAGAAAGGGTGATGAACTAAAGCACACCACAAAAGTATAAGGGGTGGGAATCGGTAATAAATTTCCAATCAAACACACTATAAAAGTTATTAATAACCCTGAACCGAGGTCTTGAAATGTGGGTATATTTGCTATGTTTTCAATAAAAACGCGATGAGATTCATTTAGAATAAAATCTACGGAGATTAGTGTAATTATCGCTAAAATAATAAGGAATATAAAATCCATTCGTTTTAATTTCATTTTTCAATTCCTAACAAAAATTAAGGTAATGCGATAAGTGTTACGACAATACTTATAATAACGCTAAAAAATAATATAGATATTAATATTAATGAATTCCTCGTAAGTTTTTTTTGCCTTTTTTTTACGTAGGTTCTGCGTTTAATGTTTGCACTCATTTTCAAGCATCTAAATCTTTTATTGATTTCTTTTGTATACTATCATCTATTTCGACGGGTTCTAATAACTCTGTTAAAACTACATTATTGTACGAGAAATGCATCCTTGGGATATATTTATCCGCCAAATAAGTCCCATCCTCAATCTCTTCTTTTAAAGGGAATAGTTGCTTTTCCTTAATTACTGAGCCTAAGTAATTTCGATCATATTCTCGATATCCAAAGATTTGGTTTTTAACGATAACAATTTTTCGCTTGAATCCTTCCGGAATACCAGCTTTTTCGAGGCGCAGAAGTATTTTTTCTCGGGACATACTTTTCAGAAATTCAAGATCTTCGGTTGTACCTTCATATTCGGGTCCAGTTTGAATTTGATCGTAATCTATTTCTTGCTCAAGACCAAGCATCACTTTAAAGCCATGAGTCTCGTCATCTTGGTCAACAGTTGTGAGTTTAAAAGCAATACCGTGTTTGTCCCGAATTGACGGGGCTGTTTTTGCTGCAATGAATTTCATTCGAGTTGTCGTGTTATATCCATGCCACATCCAAACTCTATTATGCTGGGGATCAACAAACAAAAGGATAAAATCATCATCCAATAAATCCTCTAATTTTAAATCAGGATATATTATAAGTTCTTCAAAATCTCCTATTTCATCGTTAAATTGATAAACAGTAATAGTTTGAACCTTTCTTCGAGGAACTTCTTCGCTGTCTTTGTCATTTGACATTTTTCTAACTTGAAAATGCTTTTTTACTATACATTAAATTAAGATTAATATTATATTATAATTTCTGGTATAAAAATTAATGTGGAGTAGACTAATTAACGGAGAAATTATAGTAAGAATTCAACAATCGCATCTATAACTGCATCTGGTTCTTCCACATAAGGAGCATGGGCACTTTCAGCAAACATCTTTACATGGGCGTTAGGGATTAATTCCGCGAGAATTTTGGCGTTTTGTGGTGGTACCAATGCATCTTTCGCGCCATGCATAATCAAAGTTGGAATTTTTATATTATTTAATCTGTCGCAGGTTGTAAAAGATTTAATCGCGATCCTTTGCCATTCGTAATTTCTTGGAAGCATTTGACTTTTTGCCATGTTCTGAACGGCGTAATCAATAAGTTTAGGGTGATTCCTTATAAATTCTGACGAATAAAATATTTTTAAGCTTTCCTTGGCAATTTCAGTCGGAGCTCTCCCCGATCTCGTTTTGTCAACTATTTGTAAAACTTCCGGAGATGCTAAAATAGATTTGGATCCCCCGCAAGTAGAATCACATAAAATTAGTTTAGACATTCCGCTATACTCAATTATTAATTCTTGGGCAATACCTCCTCCCATTGAATGCCCGAATACAAAAGTATTTTCAATATTCAAAGCTTTTAACAAACAATATGCATCATCTGCTAATGTTCTGACGGTATATTGCGATTTTGGATTGGTAGATTGCCCCGTTCCCCTATTATCAAAGATAATCACTTTGAAATAATCTGCTAATCCTTTTATGAAATATTTTCCCCACCAAGTAATGTTAGCTCCTAAACCAAGGATCATTAATAAAGGAGGACCAGTACCATAAATCTCATAATAAATATTCATAGCATTTACTTTAACTTTCGGCATAATCAAAAAACCTTCAATCAACTACCGAAATAAAAAATTCCAATATATATGAACCTTAGGATTTTTCGCTATTTAAAATAGCAATAAAAGGCTAAAAGAAGGTAAAAAGTTTACAAGGTATAAAAATTTCATACAATTATAATTCTTAATCTTTAAATTTAGGTAAAATAATAAGATTTAATCATTGTTTGAATGCGGGAATTGCCAAGTCTGGTCTACGGCGCTGGACTCAGAATCCAGTGACAAAGGTCTTCGGGGGTTCGAATCCCTCTTCCCGCATTTAATCTTTTTAGTTAGAAGAACTAAAAAAAACGATTTAAAATCAAATTATTAGAATACTTCCAATTTATTCTCACATTTTGGGCAGAATAAAGGTAATTCTTCTTCACATGGTTCCAACTCGTCGCTCCCGAGTAAATTTCTCCAACATATTAGTTTTCCTTCTTTTTCTACCATATCGCGTCCGTGATGCTGGGGAATTATATTTTTAGTTTCGCATGATTGGCATATAATTATTTTTGCATCACTTTCTAAATTTTCTAAGGAAGAGTCTTTAAATTTCGTTCTGTATCTAAATAAAGTCATTCCATTTATTAAGACTAGTAGAGAAACACCCATA
>JAGXNS010000057.1 GCA_019894855.1 Promethearchaeota archaeon | reverse complement strand
TTCTCACACTCAGTTAAACATTTTGTGAGAGAGCTACCTGTGTTCTGATTTTCCTTACTATTAATTGATTTTTTAGACATTTTAATTCAATGATATTATTATCACGACTATCAATTATAAGATAATATAACTCAATTTAAATATTTTAGTTATAATTAATTATGCATAAAATATCTTCTTAAATTGGGTTGATAACTTTAAATTCTTTGAAGTAAATACTAGATTCTATAAATATTAAATAATTATTAAGAATATTAGCACTGTTGGATTTATTTTTTAATAGAGTAATGAAATTGGCTTATTTTTTAAAGTTAATAAATTATTTTTGTTCATTAAACATTTAGAAAATTCAATTCTTCGACAATCAGTTTAAAAAGTGATTTCTAACCAAAAATTTTTTTGCTTATTATTTCTATCATTCTATAAGCACTGTAAATGATTTATAATATTATTTTTGATAACTAACTACTAAAAGGTGTAAATTTTTGAGTGATTTAGAAGGTTTAACAAGAAGATTAATAATGCAAAATAAAACTGATGAAGAAATTCTTAAAAGATTAGTTCAAGAATACACTGATTTTAAGGACATCAATAAAGAGTCGGCGTATACACTGGCAAGCGCCATATTAACAGAGTGTAAAAGAAGTGATATCTCAAAAATATCAGAACCGTTTATTAAAGATTTATTAGATATCAATATGGCAAACGTGAGTGTAGGAAAACAAGGAGTAGGTTGTCGAGGAGTAGGTGACTTTTTTGTTCATAAATTACTTGCAGAATTATCAGAAACTAACAAAAAGCCATTTTTATCTCCAACATCTCTAGATGATGCTGGTGCTGTGAGAATTTCTGATATTAAAGGATTTGAAGTAGAAGATGATTTAATCATTGTCTCGAAAATGGAAGGAATTCATAGTCGCCTCAGTGATTTTCCTTTCGTTTGTGGTTTTCATGTTACCCGAGCATGCTTGCGAGATTTGTACGTAAAGGGAGCAGAACCAATTTCCATTATGATTGATGTTCATTTAGCCGATGATGCAGATGTAGGAAAATTATTTGATTTTATGGCAGGAGTTTCTGCAATTGCCGAGATAGCAGGCGTACCAATAACTGCCGGTTCAACTTTAAGGATAGGGGGAGATATGGTTATTGGAAATAGGTTAGTGGGCGGAATTAGTGCTGTGGGTATTGCTCGAAACAAATTATTGGCTAGACGCAACATTCGCGTTGGAGACAAAATATTAATGACTGAAGGTGCCGGAGGTGGAACGATAACGACAACAGCCATATACTCGGGAAACCATAATGTCGTAAACGAAACGATGAATGTTAAATTCCTAGAGGCTTGTAATGTTATATTAAAAAAAGAATATCTTAGTGACATTAGGGCGATGTGTGATGTCACAAACGGAGGACTTAGAGGAGATTTATACGAAATAAACTACGAAGCAAAATCAGGAGTAACAATATATGAACAGCGCGTACGAGAGCTTGTTAACCCCGTAGTGCTAGAACTATTAGAAAAAGTGGGAGTTGATTACTTAGGTGTATCGCTAGATGCGCTTCTAATTTACTGCGAAGAGAGTATATCGGAACAAATAATTAGTGATTTGGCATCAAGAAATATCAAATGCGCAGAAATCGGTTACGTAGACAATTCCAATCAAGTAAATATGATTTACGAGGGAGAAGTGAAAAAATCAATTCTTCCCAAATTTCGAGAATCTGCGTACACTAAAATTAAACAAGAAATAGGGGAAGAAACTCCTGAAATGAGGTTAGAAATGGAGAAAAAAATTGAAAAAGCAGCGACTAAAGCTTTGAAAAAAAGACAAAAAATTATTGATTACATTAAAAAACAAAGTATCACGAATGTTTAAAGCTTCATTATACCTTATAATTTAGTCTTCTTCATTAAAAGTAAGAACTTCATTTAGAGATCCTGACCTAAATCCTTCTAAATCAATCGTAATGTAGCAAAATCCTAGTTCTTTAAATTTCGTTTTAATTTGTTTAATATTTTTGTTGGTCATAACTTTCATAATATCTTCAGGTATAAGCTCAATTCGTGCGAGCTTTCCTTTATGAAGTCGAACTCTTAGTTGTTTTAATTTAAAGGTTTTTTTCAAGAATTTTTCAGCCTCTCTAATCATATCTAATTTCTCCTCGTTGATATCTTGATCGTAGGGTATACGCGACGAAAAACACGCCATTGAAGGCTTCGACTGAACTTCTAAGTTAAAAAATTTGCAAATCTCTCTTATCTCTTGTTTGTTTATCTTGAAATCTATATAAGGAGTAGAGATGTTTAATTCTTTTAAAGCTTGCATTCCTGGTCTAAAATCTGATAAATCGTCTAGATTTGATCCATCTAATATCAAATCAAAATTCCTTTCTTTTTTAATCTTGATGATATCTTGGTATAAACCTGTTTTACAGATGTAACACCGATTTTTAGGATTAGCGCAAAAATTTTCATCGTTTAAAGGATTACGCTCAATAATTAAATGTGTTATACCATGTTTTGCTGCAAATTCACTAGTTAATCGAATTTCATCATCAGGATAAAGGATTGATTTTTCCGTTACAAGTAATGCCTTTTCAGCGTATTTGTTTGAAAGAAACGCTAATAAACTACTATCGACCCCTCCAGAAAATGCAACTATAATTTTTTTATTCTTTAGAAATGATGCAATTTTCTCAAGCTTAACTTCCAGATTCTTAGATAAATCCATCGCTATTCTAATTCCTTAAAAAATACGATGAGTAATAAGTTTTTATTTTAGAAAATATAAACAATGCTAAGATTTATATACTATATGTAATATAGTATTGATAAGATACTATAAAAAAAATACTATTTTGAAAAAGGTGCATTAAAAATTGATTAAAAAAGTCAAAGGAATGAACACTGAATTCCAAGATTATGCGTCTAAGTTTGAATCCGAGATAAATCGAGGAACTTCAACACTTAGTATATTATCCATAATCAATCAATCTGGTAAAGCCGGTGTACACGGATATCAAATATCGAAAAATCTTCTAGAACAAACACAGGAAATGCTAATAATAGAAGAAGGGACTCTCTATCCGATCTTAAGAAAGCTCGAAGGGGATAGGATAATAAAATCTGAAAGAGAGAATGAAGGAAGAAGGAGGAAATATTACTCTCTGACAGAATATGGAAAGAAAATATACAATTATTTATCAGGATTTTATTCGAAACTTACTGAAGCAATCGCACCATTATTCGATGTAAGTGTTCAATTAAAACAACACAAATATTTTTTCTGTCCCGCATGTGCTAATAAAATTGATCTACAAAATGTAGCAGCAAAATATTGCGATGTATGTGGACATTATATTGAAAACGAATTAGATGAAAGAGGTTTAAAAAATGAATGAAAATAGCATGAAATATTCCGTTAGTGAATATTTAAAGGAAATTAAGAAGAATCTTCCTGAATGGCTCAAAGATAAGAAAGAACATAAAGAGATTTTAGCTGATTTGGAAGAACACATTTGGAGTAAAGCTGGAGAATTGTCAGAAACTGGACAACCTAATGAAACATCGGTAAATTTAGCAATTGATCACATGGGTACCCCTAAAAATATCGCAAAGGAATATAAACGACGTGGAGAGCCTAAATACTATATAACTAAAGAATTATGGCCTTATTACGTGAAAGCACTTTCAGCAGTTTTCGCGGTTATCCTAATATTGGTAATAATTGGATTGATAGTGAGTTTTTTCACGGGTAACGGTTCATTTGTATCTTTAATTGGAGGACTTATTACTGGAATTCAAACAGGTTTTCTACTTGCTTTTACAATTGTTACTATTATTTTCGTCGCTTTGTCCATGGAAGGGTATTTCCCCGAAGATTTCAAGTCTAAAAAAGACCAAGAATTAATGAAAGAGTTACGGGATAAAGAAATTGAGCAGGGAGTACTTACTCAACCACTAGGAATACCCTCAAAGCCTTTCATTAAGCCAGGAGGAACTATTGTCGGCGGAGGGATTGGTTTGGTATTTGGAATTATCTTTTTATCCCTACCGTTTCCTACCTACATGTTTTTCCCGGATTTCTTGATGATTGTAAGAATTTTTGGATTACTTACGATGATTGAAGGTTCTTTAGACATCTCTCGAGGTATACTTGGTAATCGAAGACCTAGTACTCATCAAGCGTTGCATGTAATTTTAATCCCCCTTAAACTTTCAGTAATCCCACTTTTAGGGATATTAATGGATCGTCCTGAAATTTTCCCATTCTTTTCAGAGCCGTGGATACATGTTGGGATTCCTGTAGAAGCTTATGGCTTGTATAGAGGAATTTTTAGCGCAATTATTGCGATTACATGCCTGACAACAATTGAAAATGTCTATAACATCGTTAAGATACAAAAATATAAATAATTAAGATCTTTTTTTTTTATTTTTTTAATTTTCTATTAAAAAAAAAGGAAAATAATTCGTACTAAAGTTACTTGTAGTTTCTGGGATTAGGACTTTTTCTGAGATTATTGGTTACTTTGAAGTGTGTTCTAAATATTCTAATGGTGCCAATTTGAAATACCCTATCACTCTTAAAATATCTCCAATAAACATGAGAATTACAGTTATATCAAATATAGCACCGATCTTGCAAAGTTTAGCTCCAGTTCTAGCGTCGTTAGCAATTTCTTGCGGAAATAATGTCGTGTTATTAGTAAAAAAGGATTCTAAACTTCCCCATGCTTGAATTTGCAAGATTGCTGTAATTAGCAGAACAATGATTCCAATAATTACAATTGTAACAGGAATTGGCAATAGGATAAGGTTACCAATGAAAAAAATTGTTATACCAATACCAGCAAGCCCAGTTGTAAAAATAATCATTCCAATAATACCCAATATGAAAGAGGTTATTATTTTAGAGCGAAAACTAAGTAGATTTCTATTATTCAGCATAACTCCTGCAGATTTTATATCTCCTAATATTAAAATATAAAAGATGAATACAACGAATCCTATTACTGCATCAAAGAATCCAGCAGAGGCATTGATCCCAGTAAATATTCCAATTACAACACTTATAAGTGTAAGTATTGCAATAACTTTCATTCTACCTCCAAATTCCGAAAATTCTCTATTTACATCAGGATTAGACATTTCTATTTTCTCGATTAAAAACATTTAATTTTTGATATTTACATATTTGAAAAAATCTTAATAAAGCTTTTGTGAATAAATTAAAAATAAATTTTTATTTTTTCTTAATAATTGATTTATAACATCGTTAAGATACAAAAATATAAATAATAAATAACTTTTTTTTCTTTTTTATTTATCATTATTTCGTTTAACTATTTCTTACCGTTTTAATAGAAATTCTAAACTCATCTATTACTTGATCGAGTCTATCATAAAATTAAAAAAAAAGAAGGCTCTAATACGCCTTTAATTTAGAATATTTACCTACTTTAACGAACTTTCCTATCATTCCACCAATGATACCGATAATAATTACAATTATAACCCAGAAATAAACAATATAGGTAATATTTGATGGATCAAGTGGTATACTTAGAATGTTACCTCCAGAAAACAACGAAATCGGGAATATTTCTGGTTGGTTAAGAAGCAATAAGAACACCGGGATATAAGAAAGATTATAAATAGCTCCTATTATTAAAAAGACTTGTTGTCCCGTGTAATTACTTACTCCAATTACGAGTCGGATTAAATCGATCAAGCCACTGACAAAAACCAAGAATCCAAACAATTTAAGCCACTCAAGGAAAGCTGGTAGCATTAATCCCGAGACTGAAAAAGGTTGGATAATTAAAAGTAAGCCAAAAATTATTCCCGCGGAGGTTCCAAAAATCAACTCGCCTATTGTAACTGGTTGAGATTTTTTAAATAACCTTTTTTGCTTTGCTTCTTCTGATTTTTGCTTTCTTAATGTTTTTGCTTCCTCTAATTTTTGCTTTCGAAGTAGCTTAGCTTCTGCTCGCCTTTCCTCTCTTAAAACTTTGCTTTCAGCCATCCTCTCTTCTACTCGTGCCTTAGCTGCTACTAATTTTTCTTTTCCAAGCATTCTAGCTTCTTCAATGTGTTGTTTGGTGTAAGCTCTTGTGTCTGCCATATATTCTTCAGAAAATGTGAATGGAAAAATCATTGCTAACCGTTGAGGGATAACTCCAAAATCTTCTGGTAAAAATCCTTCCATAGAAAAGTAGACAAATACTATAGTAATTACGATAGCAGCTACTAAACACCCAATCCAAATTCCAGAAAACATCGATCCTAATACTTCCCACCAGACTCTAAATAAGAACTGAAAAGCTGCGACTATAATATTGATGAAGATAATTACTCCAAAAAAGAAGAACATTGTTCTCAAGTAAAAATCAAAAATTTCTTGTGTTAGATAGAATTTAGGTTTGCCTCGGTTTTTGTACAATCTAGCTATACTTTCAGGAGCGCCCATTCTTACAATAGCTTCCTTTATATCTTCGTCAGTTAATTCTTCTGCCCCGGAAATTGATCTTGCCTCACCGTATAACTGTGCTTCCAAATCGTCTAACACATTTTTTAATTCTTCTTCTTTCCACTTTAACCATTCGGGAAGTTTTTGTTTCACCGAATTGAGATAATTTTTAACGATTTTATTCTCAGATTCACTCATGATTACTCATTTTTTTGTTTAATACATTTTTATTAGAAGTAATTCAATATTTTTATTATTATTAATGCTAATATTCTATTAAAAAAAATGGAGACCAATTTTCGAGTTTAACCGTATTTTCTACTAAAACATCTTAGAATAAAGGTAACTAAAAACTTAATATTATATTTAAAAATGGGGAACAAAGCACAAGATATCGGGGAAAAAGCGAAAAGACGCAAGTATGGCCAACACTTGACATCTTTTGATATTTTTTATAAACATATTCTTCCCGAGATTAAAAACCTATTAAGAAACTACTTATGGGTTGATCTCTACGCTGGTGAGGGTAACTTAATTTTGCCGATATTGAAAGAAATACAACCTGAGGATCGAGAAACTTTTTTCAAGGAGCATATTTTTTTAGCGGACGTACATGAGGAAATGGTTAAAAAATGTATGTCTAACGCTGAATCATACGGAATTTCAAACGAGATTGCAAGTGCGAATATTAAACTACGCGATAATCTCGAAAGTTTTCCTCAGATATTAAAGCGTAAAAAGCATCCAATATTTCATATCACAAATCCACCATACTTATATTTAGGATACATAAAAAAGCACAAAGAAACACAAAATTATTTGGACTATTTTAAAAACGATAACGAAGGATATCAAGATTTATATCAAATTGCCATGATAAATGATTTACGTAACAAAATAGGTAACTTAATCTATGTTATCCCGTCTAATTTCTTATTTGGTGCTTCTGTTTCTAATAAAGTTCGACGGGATTTTTTAAAATATTATAGAATAACAAAAATGATAATATTTGAAACCAGCGTATTTGAATTTACAGGAACAAATATTTGTATTAGTTTTTTTAATAGAAAAACACATCTAAATGATGAAATTCAATCTTTCAAAGCTATAAAATTTAAAAATAAAAACACATTTTTGAACAGAGAATATCACTTAACCCCGAAATATAAATATCGAGCGGGTTCTGAATTTGATGAATTTTTAGAAGAATTTACTGCGCATAATTCATTAAAAATTAGTTATTATTTACAAAATGATGAAGTTTTAAAAAATTCAGGCCCAATTGAGATTTCTGTCATCGATGCTAATAAATATGAAAATAATCATTATAGAAAGTTGATTCTCAAAGTAAATAAAAATTTACAAGAGAAGTTGCATAGAAACATTCTTTACGTCCGAACTGTTGATACTGGTTCAGTTGATGGAAGAGCAGGTTTAGGAATTATCAAGGAACATTTTGGAGTTAATGGGATTTATGTGTCTGGGAATACTTATCGCACCCATCCAATACAGATATTTCTTAATCCAGAGTTATCTTTTAACGATCAGCTTCTATTACGAAATTACTTTAATATCATATTGGAACATTTTAGAGAGAAGTTAGATAGCGAATTTCTAACAACATATAAATACTCTAACGCCAATTATACAAGAAAATATCTTGGATTGACCCAAGTAAGAGGAATACTTGAGACATTCCCTTATGAACTTGAAGTAGAGAAAAAGAAGCGTTTGAAAGCTTTGATTGAAAAAGGAAGTGTTATAGATATCATTAAAATGATAGGAGATTATAAAACAACTCAAAAAGTTTAAATCAGGTCAAATTATTGTTAACGGCTATAGAACCACACAATCTCTAATTTTTAAGCTACAAACTAGCAAAAAAGAAAGCGATTAATCCTAAAAACATCCCTATTTTTAGTAGTAAGCTGATTTTTTTTAAATCTTCTTTTCTTAGGTCTGAAGTAAGCATTAAAACGATTGTGTATCCTACTTCGATTAAGCCAATAACCATGAAAATGATAAAAAGGAAAAAATTGAGTATGGTTGTAAATATTGGTAAAATAAAAAACACCACCGCTAATAGAGCAAATATCAACGAAATATTTCTGGAAGGTTTAATTCCGATTTTAATAGCTAATGTTTTTACACCTTGATTCTTATCTCCTTCAATGTCTTCACAACCTTTTATAATCTCTCGAGCCACTAAAAGAGCGAATGCGGTAACAAAAAAATAGAAGATGTATGGAGGGATAATTGGGCTATTTAAATACGCACCGTACACTAATCCAATCGAGAAAGAAACACCAACAATAATATTTCCGAGAAAACCGCTTTTTTTACCCCACTTTGCGTAGACCCAAGTAATAAACCCAAAGAAAATTGCTATAGCTAAATTTATCAAAGTTAAGCTTAAAATGAGAGTATTTAGATAGCTTAGAATTATTCCGATACTAAGAAAGAGAAAAAAAAGCCTTTTAGCTTGCTTCAAACTTATTGAACCTCTTGGAATAGGACGTTCTGGCCTGTTTATTTTGTCAATTTCGATATCGTATATATCGTTGATAGTATTACCTGCAGCTGCGAGGAAAATATATGTAAAAACGCCTAGAATGATATTTATCGTTAATTTGTCTAAGGGTACACTTAATCGCGTATTTAATAACCCGATAACTACGGTCAAAGCACCCATTAAACAATTAATAGGTCGAGTTATCTCAATAGCGTCTTTAAACTTCATAGAAAGGAACGTTATTTTTTTATTTTAGACTATAATTCTTCTTGCGATTTTTACCAGATTCCTTAATTTCATCGATAATTGCTTTTAAAGTGTTCCCATTATCCTTTAAAATGTGATTTTCTAAATATGTTCCCATAACAATGATATCAGCTC
This sequence comes from Promethearchaeota archaeon, assembly GCA_019894855.1. Classification (GTDB taxonomy): domain Archaea; phylum Asgardarchaeota; class Lokiarchaeia; order Sigyniarchaeales; family SOKP01; genus SOKP01. The sequence continues at coordinate 5,762 of JAGXNS010000057.1, read as the reverse complement.
CTGCTTCAACAAAACTTCTTGCATCTTCCTTAGAACTTACCCCGCCTCCCACAATTATCGGAATACTTAAAATACTTGAACACAGTTTAATAATATCTGATGGTATTCTTTCGCTACCAGAACCAGCTTCTAAGTATATAAACTTGAAGCCAAAATATTCTGCAGCTAATGAATATGCTGCCGTTAATTTAGGTTTTTTTCTTGGAAGTAGTTTAGCTCTACTTATCCAACCAGCAGTTCCACCAGGTTCTACAATTAAGTATCCGGTGGATAATATTTCGAGATTTGCCATTTTAACAGTATAGGAAGCAAGTGCTTGTTGGCCTACTATAAAATAAGGGTCCTCTGAATTCAATATCGACATAAATAAAATTGCGTCAGCTTCTTTTGAAAGATTGGCAACACCTCCGGGAAAAATTATAATAGGTAATTTTACTTTTTCTTTTATAGCCAATATCGTAGCTTCGACAAATTTTTGGTCAAATACCGTGCTTCCACCGATTAGAATGGCATCGGTTCCAGCTTGTTCAGCGAAAAAGGCCATTTTTCCCGCTTTGGAAGGGCTTTGTTTGGTGGGATCAGGATCTATTAAGGAAAAATGGAGCGTACCATCTCGATTTATTTTATTTATTAGATATTCGTAAGTATTTGTCTTCAGGGAATTTTTTTTCAATATATCAGCCATAAAATTCACTTGTTATAATTATTTAACTCTTTTTGTATTTATTATAATTTTCCTAATTTTATCATATATCTGAATGGCACGATTTTTCCATTCGTCGAAATGATTAATGTCCGTGGGAAAATTCTTATATAAATTAGAAATCTCATTCATTCGTATTCTTAAGTAATTCAAATCTAGTAATAAATTTGGCCTAGTAATCCCTTTTAATGCCTTGCTTACCATACTGAGTAGTGGGAGTTCAAATTCTCCAGTTGAGGAGATTTCGAGAATTTCTTCACCGCTAAATAAGTCTTGTTTTAAAGCAAAATTTAATTCTTCGTTAGATAAGACCTGTAGCGTCATTCGTAACAAATCTAAAGAAGCAAATTCAGCTCCAAAAGTAGTCATAACACTGTAATTATAGTTCCATAGTGCTTTGATGGAGAAATCCTCTTTTTCAATAGCGGCTACAGCAGTTTTAGCGGCATAAAAACCACCCCTCATAGAGGGATCGATACCACCACCATGGAGAGGGTTAACTTGGCAAGCTGCGTCTCCAATAAACATAATCCCGTCGTCTGCACAAGACCATAAAGGTCTTCGGACAGGTACTACACCGCCACCTGAGGATACAATTTCGTATGTAGAAGTTTTTATAAACTCGTTAAAAACATTTTGTCGGTAAAGTGACTTTACTTTACCTTTAATGGACATATATGTTCCTAAACCAATATTGACAGATGATTCGTTTTTAGGAAAGTACCATATATAACCGCCTGGAGCTTTATCTTGATTTAATATTATTGTAATATAATCGGGATCTTTAATTTTTAAATCATGTGGGGAAAAATTGACAATTTCTCTATAACATAAGATACTATCTTCTTTCGATATTTCTTTCTCAACCAATATACCCCGTGCTCTTTTTCTTAGTGGGGAGTAAAATCCAGATGCATCTATCAAAATTTTAGAATATAAGTCTACATTGTCACCATTGTTGAGTTTTACCTTTACTCCATTCACTTTGTTATTGTCATATAACAAATCCAAAACTAGTGTTTTATCTAGGAATTGATCCACCCCTGAATTAATAGCTTCGTTAAGCAATCTTTGTCCAAATTCTAATCTATTTATGATGTAACCTGCTTGTTTTGGATCAGTTAAATCAATGCATTTCTTTTGATTTGGCGAGTATAATTTGGCACCCTTGATTCGACAAGAAAACTCGTCATCTTTAGGATGATTGATTTTCAGGAAATCAAATATCTCTGTTCCAACAGCATCACCACATATTTTATTACCAATGTCTTTTTTATCTTTTCTATCGATAAGACAAACGCTTAAACCTTTTTTGGCTACAAAACGAGCAGCAATACTTCCTCCAGTTCCCGCTCCAACGACAATGACATCAAAATTATTATTTAAATTTTCCATAGGAATCTAAGTAAAAATAAGAATATTGATTAAATTAAAGTTAATAAGAATACGCATACCACAGTAGCGATAGGGATCGTTAAATCGTCCCATGTCGATGGAGAGGCTAATTCAATTATGGTCGCCAAAGCACTAGTAATTAGCGAATATATAAGAGCAACTTCAATCGAGAGATGTTCTTGTGTTAGTGGATTTGCAACGCCTAAAAAAGTGAACGCAAAGAAGCAAAGTAAAAAACCACTAATAAAAAAAGCTAAAGAGCCTTCTAAAGTCCTAGTAGTCTTTATCCACGGAAGTTTTATTTTTCTTTTTCCGTATTTTTTACCAATGATCGATGCGAGTGTATCTGAAATAATCATCAATAGAATTCCAGAAATAGGGAAATACATTTGATCTGGTGCAAAGATAACGAAAATAGTAATTAGTATAGTAATTGAAAGGCAGTAATGAAATGGCCCCTGTAGATAACCTACTTTTTCTTCTGCTTCTTCTCCAATTGAATCGTATAAATCTTTCAGTTGTTTTATACTGCTTTTTTTTGAGCTAAGAAAAGTTAAAAGTGTCATTGAACCAGCTAGTATTACAGCCCACCATGGCCAGGAATAATAAGGTGCTGATAAAACGGCTAACCCAGCAAATAGATGCACGGCTTTACGAGCTTGATATTTAGTGATTTTGTCTCTTTTTTTCAATTGGACGGGTATTAGAATAGTAGCAAACACATAGATAAATGTTAATAAGAGAATCAATAAATCTAATGGAATATTCATAGAATTCAGTTCCGGTTTTTTTTTATATTATTATAAACGAGTAAGTTTTATTTATTAAAAACAAAATCCCACTCTTTATACTATTAAGAGTTATATTCAATAGAATCATAAATTTTTTTATTCAGATAAAGTTATTTTTTATTCCATATTTTAATTGGAAAAAAAAGTTGAGATGACGAGATTAGGTTTAAATGAGATTACGTCTCTATCTATTCGTTTAAGAAGGTCTTCTGCGGTTTCTCCATTTATCCCTTGATTAATCATAGTAACATGTCTTCCTACCCATTCTCTAATAGAACATCCAAGCCATGAAAACCAGTTAAAATGACCCAATGAATGTCAATGTTGTTCTGTATTACTCGATCAGAAACCAATTACATACACAGCTCTATTAGGGTTATTTCTCCAATTCTGAGTAATATCCTTGAGTGATTGTGATTTCATAATTCTAATAAGACCCCTTATTTGAAAATTCTTGATTTAAAAATAGAAAAAAAGAAAATAAATTGTATTTAAACAATAGTTAAAAATTTACTATTCGAAATATTGTGCGCCTTCTTCCATAGCGATAGCTAAAATTTCACCATATGCGATGGCATCTTGAAGATTTCCATCTATCACTAAATCACCTGACATATACGCACTAGTAGAGTCCATCTCACCAGAGGACAGCCCTGCCCAAGTTGCACCTGTTGCAGACATGGTAACACTTGGATCATCACCGGCACCTTCACCATAACCTATAGTACCTTCGCCCAATTTTACCCAATATTTAAAATCAGCGTCTGTAACTACGAGTTGAACCACCATAGAATCTATGTCTTCTAATTCTTCTTTTAAATCCTCGCTTTCATCAATCATTTGTTTAACAAACTCGTACATTTTGAGAGCATCTGAGGGTTTACTCGGCCCCTTTTCTCTCATTTCTTTTAACTCTTTTATTAAATTTTCGTCAACCATTTTTATTCAACCTTATATTAGTACAATAATGATATTATAGTTTATTATAGTTTAATTTACCATGTTAATTTATTTAAAGTTTTATTTTTTGTCGCTTTATGCACTAAAAATATTTAGATACGATGATTATGATAGATTGAAAAGGTGCTGACCATCATCTAAAACTTTTTAATTTTGAGCAAATTAAAACAAATAACACTTAATTATCTCTATTTTTAGAAAATGCTAAAAGTTGGAATTATTGGAACAGGCGATATTGCAAATCTGAACGTGTTAGGATACCTCCGTTCGCAGGACGCCGAACTTGTAGCTGTAAGCGATACTGATATAAAAACGGCTGGCCAAAAATTGGAAAGATGGGGATTGCGCACAACGAAAATCTATCTTGATTACAAAGAAATGGTAAATCGCGAGGATTTAGACATTGTAGAAATACTCACCCCTCACCACCTTCACGCGCCCATGGCGGAATATTGCGCAAAAGCAGGAATTTCTGGAATTTCAGTGCAAAAACCGATGGCGAATACTATTACAGCCTGCGAATCAATGATTCGAGTATGCAAAGACGAAGGCGTTACGCTTAAACTCTACGAGAATTTTAGATTTTATCCCGTTTATTTGAAAGCAAAAGAGTTGCTAGATAATGAGGCAATTGGAGAGCCTTTAAATTTCAGAATAAACACCCTTGGTACGGGAGGTCCTAGTATGCATGTTGGTCTTAAATCAGAAAAATGGCGTATAAATGTAGATACATGTGGAGGAGGCACTTGGATATACGACGATGGAATTCACAAATTTTCTATGGCCTTGTGGTTAATGGGAGAAGAAAGAGTTGAAAAGGTCTATAGTTGGATAGATTATTTTACAACCTTCATGGATTCACCAAGTATAATTTTCTGGAAATATCCAAACAAAAACGACAGCGATCCTCCAAAGTTTGGTTCGATGCAATTTACTCTTGCTCCTAATCTTTATTATCCGAGTAATTACTACAATTGCGACGAATTCATCGAAATATCAGGAACGAAAGGGATGATGTGGATTAACCAATGTACTTCGGGGGGAAATCTAATATCTAAAACTCCGCAATATCCTCCCATTGTAGTTTACAGAGACGGAGAAGTTAATATTTACGGCGAAGATTTACCTCGCGACTGGCGCTATTCTTTCATAAATTCAACTGAACATTTTATTGAAGCGATTAAAAAAGGAACTGATCCCATTTATACTGGAGAACAAGGGAAAAATTTGTGTATTTTTGCTAAAATGCCTTTTATCTCTCAACAAAGGAAGGAATCGGTTAATTGGAACGATATTTCTTCGGAAAACGAGAAAAACCAATCTTGCATCGTAGAAACACCAAAAGATTTAGACGAATCTGGAATGATCAAGTACTATAAAAGATCTCGTAAAGATTTGAAAGAAGGCATAAAGAAAGGATTAGAGAACAAAACTTTTACATATCAATACGAACATTAGTCTTTATTCAAATAATTTTATTAACTAAAATTGTCAAGTACAACCTCTTTGCTTATTTGAGCGGATTTTATTGCTGCTAAATTGAATTTTAAAATCTTTCTCGCATCTTCGCCAGATAATATTGGTTCTTTCTTGCCTTTAGCAACATCTATTAAGTGTTTCGTGGCCCCTATAAAGCTGTATTTCCAGTCTTTGTCAAAATTTTCGTATGTTTCTACTTTTCCGTCTCGAATTATGACGATAGGAGCAAAGATTTTCGATTCTGACATTGGGTTTCCCATAGATGTCCCTTGGTTAATTTTCATTATGCCCCTACTTGCGATGATTTCAATAAATTCGTCCGTAGGGTAATATTTAGAAGGAATTTGCATTTCTGGCATCAGAGAAAATTCCAAATGCCCATATTGAGGAATTACATGTTCTCTACTTTGCTTATATTTGAACATCACATAAGC
>JAGXNS010000056.1 GCA_019894855.1 Promethearchaeota archaeon | reverse complement strand
CTCCTTTCGCGAAGGGACATCCTAACATCGGCCACCCACAACTTAAGCAATATCCTAAGCTCGTTCCTAATTTTTTCAAGCCGAGGATTATTAATGATGATTGCTCTTTCTTTTTTCATGTCACTAAATAAAAAAAAGATTTTTATATATATATACCTATAGCCTCAAGTATTTCTTAAAAATTTAAAAAACGCTTTTATGGGAAAAAATACAAGTGTGGAAGCTGTGGAATAGAATGGATTTTCTATCTTTTTTTAAAATAAAGCTAAACCTAAAGATTATTATGATTTTTTAATATCTCTACGCATAATTTTGATTTTTTTCTTTAACTCAATTAGTTCCATCTCTTTGTTTTCAAGTGCAGACTCTAGTTTGAGTTTCTCATCCTTAACATTTTGCATTTCAGTTAGTATTCTGTCTTCAATTTGTTCAGATTCTTCTAGTTTATTTTTCAGAACTTTCTCTTTCTCTCTTATTTCTTTGATTTCTACTATTTGCTCATCAATAACATTTCTTAAATTCATTATTTCTAATTCAAATTTTCCGGTTATATTACCAGATTTTTCTTGAGATTCTTCCAATCGAGCTTGAATTTGATTTATAAATTCTTCGTTCGTTAAGTTTTTTTGAGTTAATTTCTCAACTTCTAAAACCAAGTTATTGATGCGTTTTTCTTTTTTTTCTACATCTTTTTTTACGAGGCTAAAAGTTTCTAACTTCTGCTGTAAATCTTTTATTGATTGGTTTGCTACGTTTTGTGTGTTTTCAAGATTGAAAAGTTCTTTCTCTTTTTCAGTGATAATCTCGTCTTTTTTTTCAAGTAATATCTGTTGCTTCTCGAATTTTGATTTTTGGATTGTGTCGTTCTCTAAATATTGAATTTGTTCCAATAATTCTTTTATCTTATTTTCTTTTTCAACGACTTTCTCAGCGATTTCTTTATTCGCTTGCTGTTCTGACCTTAGTTTCTCTGTATCAGATGATACAGCTTGAATTTTTTGTGTTTGATCTGCAACTATATTATTTAATCTCTCAAGCTCTGTAGTTTGGTCCTGGATCACGTGATCTTTCTCTTTGCTCGAAGTTTGGAACTCTAAAACTTTATTATTTTTATCTTCTAACTGAGATTTTAGCGTTTCGATTTCCTTTTCTTTGTTTTGAATTGATAAGCTAATTTCTGAATCATTTACTTGAGTTTCATTTAAGAAGTCAATTTTCGATTCGAGATCTTTTATTAACTCGTCTTTTTGAACAACTTTTTGCAGCAAATTATCAATTGTATCATTATTTTCTTTTGATAATTGAATGGTTTTTTCCTTATCGTGTTGAAAAGAACCTGCTACTGCTTTGAGGCTTTCGTTTTCTTCTTTAAGATCAGTCAATTCTTCAGTTAGTTTTTTGTTCTGTTCTATAAAGAGATTTAGCTGTTCTTTTAACGATTCTTCATCAGAAATTGGGAGTTCTTCTTCTTCCTCTTTCTCTTCGATCCAACCAAGTGAACTTAATGCATCTACCATCGATGTGTCTTCTTCTTTTTGATCCCGCTGTTCGTCTGGCATACTATTAAAAATAAAAAATTACTAGTATTAAAAATTATTGGAGTAGGATTATGCTATTTTTGAACCTACTAGCCTATTTTTTAGTAAACTTAGTATTCTTTGGTGAATACATATTTTCTGTCCAAAAAGAATTTAGTTATGTACCCAATAGAAAGAGCTATTAAAAAGCCGACTTCTAAAGGTGCACTAAAAATGTTGGTAAAGATAAATTGGATGCCTATATTTTCAATCGTAGTTAAAATAGCAAATCCAAAGTATTTCAAAAACTCTTGTGAAGTCTCTTTGATCTTTAGACTGGCTTTTTTGAAGACCAGGTATTTATCTAAGAAAAACTTAATGACATAAGTTATTCCGACTGCTACGATAGAACCTATTAGTTCAGGCATATTAATAGAGCTTGTTGAACAATACAATGCTTGAATAAAGACATTTCCTCCGAACACAGAACAGATATAAGGAGAAATAACAAGTTCATTGATTTTTTGTATTATGTAATTTAAGAGGATCATACAAGCCGCAAAAATAAAATAGAGGATCATCTGTTTCTTAATAACATCTTTTTCTGCCATTTTTAATCAGATGAACTCGGTTTTAAGTATTATTTTCTTATTCGATCTTTCCATGTATCTCCCGTAGGTTGCTCATCGATCTCCCCTTGTTCAGGCGGGAGTCCATTAGGAATTGGTCTTGTTAACTGGAGATTCCCTTGCTGATTTCCTGATTCCGGCGAAAGCATGCCTAAAATTTCTTTTGATGCTTTTTTTCGCTTGTCTTCTTTACCCGTTAGTTTCCTATAAAGCCTTTTTAATCCATAGAGAATTAGACTAAAGCTGAATGAGAACAAGATGTATACAGCAAACCAATTAGAACCGAATATCAATATTGGAAACGGAAGGAAATTACCGTAAGGTGCGTAAATACCACCTACTAGCCCAAATATCCCCATAAAAATAACACATCTTATGCATGAGGGGATCATTTGCTTTTTCATCATTAATTTCGTTAATACCATTGATTCTTGTTGAAGTTCAAACATTTCTTGAGAGTTTCCTGTAAGTCTAGCAGTTTTCATTCGTTCTTGTAGGTTCTTTGATTTTTCTCTCAGTTCTTTTGCAGTGCCCATGTTCAAACCCATAAACCTGTTGAGAATCTCGCTTAAACCAACCATTGCTAGAGTAATCAACATAATTTGGATAATAATTTCTTCGATAGCCATAAATGTATCACTATAAAGAGAAAAGTAAGATTAAAATTAAATTTTATTATTGGTAATTAGCAATTTCCAATTAGATTTGCACAGATAAAACTGGAAACACTTTATTGAGTTACTTTATTATTCCTATTCTGTGTTTTTTGATAGATATAATTTACAAAGATTTCCTAATCGTTGTAAATCCATCTTACCTACAAAATTTATTTCGTAAAGTATCATAAAAAAAATTGTTCTGATTTAAACTTCCGAGCCACATTGTCTACAAATATAAAGTTTAGCGTAGATTTTCATTCCGCCTTGCTGAAATAATATTTGAGATTTATCTTCTTCTGTGTTGAATGCTATTCCTCCACATGCAGGACAAACTCTTCTTCCTTCAACGGGTGGTTTGACTTTCGCTTTTTCCTCTTCTTCCTGTTTTTCAACAACAGCAGAAGGTTTAACATATTCATTGTTAGATGGAGCTGTCGAAGGCTTCGAATCGGTTTCAAATCCTTTAGCATCAAGTAGCAAATCAAGTTTTTCGTCTAGTTTTTTGAGCAAGCTTAATACTTTTTCTTCAAACTCAGGCATTTTAAGTTTTCCTCGTTCTTTTCATTATTGAAAAATAATTTTTATTAAATGATCTAAGGCGGGTATTAAATATTTATGTAAAAAATTAAGAAGGTGAATTTGTTAAAGTCGTTTAGGATCAGTTCTTTAATCTTACGCTCTAGCTTACAATTGGGGCCTTTAATCTTCTTGGTTTTTTATGTTCACCTGTTAATTCGAAATATTTTTCGTTGTAGTAGGATTTAATGCCTATTACTATTAGAAATATTGAAAATCCTAACCAAAATATCCAAAATCCTAGTCCTAATACATAAAAAATTGAGAAATTATTAATACCTTGCGTTATAGAAGTGAAAATAATGCAGAATATCGAGAATATCGATATTACGGTTCCTAAAATTATATCGAAATAAATTGATATTCTTTCGTTTTTTATTCTATCCCATTGTGGCATAATATAACACTCTAAAAACTATAATTTTTCTAATGATTGGTTAAATATTACATTGATTGTCAAAAATTGCGAATAAAAATTTTTTAAAGAGAAAAACAATTAACTAAGTTAAAAAATTCTTTTGTTGAAAAAATTAAAATAGTTTTTAAAATATCTCACTTACCTCTTCTATATCCTTGTTTTGACTCAAAATAATCGAGTACCGACTCTCTTATCTCGATAGCAGGAAATATCAATCTTGATTTGCTTACGTAATTCATCGCATCACTCCAACTCCAATGTAGATTATTCTTTAATAACCAAGCTACAATAATTCCTCCACTTCTGGAAATACCCATTGCGCAATGAACTAAAACCTTTCCGTGCTCAATGTTACTATCTATAAATGCTAGAATCTCAGTAATGTAGCTATGCGGAGGGTACCACTCGTCGGGGAATCCTTTAAAAAGATAATTAAATCCTTGATCTGTAGGATCATAGTAATTTTCTTCCATTAAATTCACAATAGCGGTAATACCTATCTCTTTAAATTTCTCAAAATTTAACCTTGGCCAATACGCACCAATGTATAAATTTTTATGCACCACATAGATTTGATCCAGTTCTACCATATAGTTTAAGCCTATTTATAAAATTAAAATAATTCTGAACTTATATCTTTACAAATATAGTAAAGGAATATAGTAAAGGAAATACTTATTTTTTGGCTAAATCTCTACTAGCTATAAGATTTGAATCTAATTCGAGTATATTTTCGATCAAGACATCTCCCATTTTTATTGGAGCTTTTACCACAGTTTTAGCAATCTCGTTTAGTGCTTCTCTTAACCTATCTTTAAGGATTGGCTTTTCCGTTCTTACAGGAATCAAGGGTAAAAATCCATCCTCAACTCTAATGGTAGTTGTAAGGATTCTTTTGGGCTCGTAAAATTCCTGTTCTGCGTATTCCAATCCTCTTTCACAAGTATATCCTTCGAATACTATATCGGAGCCCTTTGAAATGGCTTGAATTTGGCAACCAGTAGGACATACTATACACCTTATTACTTTTACTACGCTCACACTACTTTCACTCATTCTTCTCTCCTCCTATGATAATTAATCCTCATCTATTAATACCTCTGGTCTAGGAATAACATCTATTGTAATAGATTTGCTTTTTGGATTCACATTTAATTCTTCTAAGTTTAAGTTCAATTCAATCATCTCACTCGGAATTACATATATCTTTTTTCTACTATAAATTACATTATTATTTTCGTCTTTGAATTGTATCAAAACTCTTCTTGCTGGATATTTAACTCTGAATGTAAAATATATCTCTTTTGATATATCCGCTTTATTTATTAGATCTGGCTTTATGTAACCCACATTTTCCCCAGAGACGCACTTAAATGTTTTTTGCTGCTTCAGTATTTTGCCGTATCTCATATCGAGATATTCTATTGCGTTTTTACCAGCTCTTTTAGCTTCAGCAGTTACCATATCCACCAAATCGTGAACTTGTAAAACATTCCCGCAAGCAAATATTCCATCTATAGTAGTTTCTAAATTTTCGTCAACAATCGGCCCACCATTTTGCGATATTTTTGCTCCAGCGTCTAAGGTTAGTTCATTTTCAGGGATTAAACCTACAGATAATAGTAGCGTATCGCACTCAATAAATTGATCAGAACCTATTATTCGATCAAAATTTCTACCTACTTTAGAGATGGTTACTCCTTTTATTCGTTCGCGTCCATGGATTTTGGTAACTGTATAACTTGTAATAAGGGGGATATCGTAATCTTCCAAACACTGGACTTGATTTCGAAGCAGACCACTAACATATGATTGTATTTCAACTACGGCCTTTACTTTACAACCTTCCCATGTCAATCTTCGAGCCATTATCATTCCAATGTCTCCACTTCCAAGGATTACATAAGAATTTCCCGGTAGATACCCTTCAATATTAACGAATCTTTGAGCCTGTCCTGCAGTATAGATGCCTGCAGGGCGAAAACCTGGTATATTTATCGCACCTCTAGTTTTTTCACGACAACCCATAGCTAAAATGATCGCTTTCGCTTCTACTTCAATTAACCCTTCGTTTCTATTAACGGCATAAACTAATTTTTCTTTAGTAATTTCAATTACCATAGAATCCAATAAATAAGGGATTTTCAATTCTTTTACTTGGTTTATGAATCTTTGAGCATATTCAGGACCAGTTAATTCTTCTTCAAATTCCTTTAATCCAAATCCATTGTGAATGCATTGTAATGTTATCCCACCTAATTCTTTATCCCTCTCAATAATTAAAACCTCAAGGCCAGCCCTTTTTACTTCAATAGCTGCTGCTAATCCACCAGCTCCGGCACCAATAACAACAACATCGGATTTGTATTTTTTCACTCTCCATTACCTCCTTCTATGCTTCGGAGAACAATTTCTTTTGTTTTTGCTACAAGAAAGTTAGTTTCTTCGCCCATTTTCACTACTTCTTCATAGGGGATATTCAATTCTCTTGAAAGAATCTCGATTAGCCTTGGCCTACAAAAACCACCTTGACATCTTCCCATTCCAGGTCGGCATCTAAATTTTATCCCGTCTAATGTTGTTGCTCCAACGGGAGAATGGATAGCGTTTAATATTTCTTTTTCTGGAATTGTCTCACAACGACAGATAATTCTTCCCCAAGCGGGGTCTTCTTTTATTTTTCTATCTAAGTCTATTTTACTAAAATCTTTAAATTTCTCTGGTTTTGGTCGAAATGGATTGTAATCCTTCTTAACCGTCATATTTGCTCCTAGTAGTTCTAAAAATTCGGAAACTCGCTCTGCAATAGCATAACTTGAAGTTAATCCTGGAGATAAAATTCCAACTACATTAATAAATCCAAAAACATCTGTGTTATCAATAATAAAATCGTATGTATCTGGAACTGCCCTTAGACCTGCAAAATTCCTAATAGAGGCTCTCAGGGGTAAATGTGGTACTAAATTTCTTCCACCTTCTAAAATTTCTTTTAACCCCGCTTCTGTAGTTGATATATCTTTCTTATCAGTAATATTTTGCGCGTTAGGTCCCACAAAAGTATTTCCACTGACAGTGGGACAAACTAAAATACCTTTAGAAACTTTTGTTGGTGTCGGAAATAATATTTTGTTTAAATGCATAGCGTTTCTATCAAAGAGAATATATTCGCCTTTTCTTGGCATGATATTAAAGTAGTCTAAACCTACCATTTTTGAAATCTTTGCTCCATAAACCCCCGATGCGTTAATCAAATTAGTTGCTTTAAATTCTTTATCCTTAGTTTTAATTACAAAAGTGTAATTCTGGTGTTTTATTCTTCTTACCTTTTGATTTCGAAAGAATTTTACGCCATTCATGGCAGCATTCTCAGCTAGCGCATAAGTCATTCCATAAGGGCTTACAATTCCAGCAGTTGGGGCGTGTAGCACGCCTACAACGTCGTCTGATAGATTTGGTTCCATATATTTTATTTTTTTTTTATCTAAAATTACTTCTAACCCTGGAACGCCATCTTGAGTACCTTGTCTCCTCTGTTCTTCTAATTTTTTAATTTGGTTATCTTCTAAAGCGACCACAAATGAACCAATTCTTTGAAATGAAAAATTTAATTCTTCAAAGGCTTGAGTGTATAATTTATTTCCTTTAATACACAAATCTCGCTTTATATATTCTCTTGGGGAAGCAAACCCTGCGTGAACTACACCAGAATTTGCTTTAGTAGTACCTGATGCTATATCAGCTTCTTTTTCCAGTAAAGCTATCTTTAGATCGTATTTTGAAAGATGTCGCGCGATACAACAACCAGTTACCCCACCACCTATAATAATTACATCGTAGATCAAAGGGTATACCTCGTTAATTTAAAGAGTAAATTAAAAAGCTTAAGTAATAAAACATGTTATCTCTTTAAAATTTATTTGGACCATATGAATTTTCTAAATGACAATGTTCATTAATAGGAAAAAGCATGTTAAAGCTCTATTTTTCCAATTTTAAAATTAGATAAAAAAGAACCACAGAATATTAAATAATAATGCGGTACTGATGAGAGCGATAGTCACGGGGTTAATTAGAGTGCTTCTTAAAGCTTTTGCGTATTTTAATTCTAGGTCTCCATTTATCAGTGTTTTAATTGAATTATATCTAGGAGTGTTTTCTTCTTTAAGGTGATAAGAGCCTAAAAACCTAGGATTATTCAATCTTTTAAGTTGTCGATTATAATCATTGGAAGGAAAAAAGCGTAATTTATTACTATTTAGAACATCCTCATAATCTTTTATAAAATGAGCCTTTTTTGGTTCTTTTTCAATACTTTTATTCTTATCGTCCATTTGATTGTTAACCAATTTTATTGTTTCATTATTCTTATATAATTTCATTCTTAAATCTTTTTTGGTTCTTTTTCAAAACTTTTCTTCTTATATAATTTCATTCACATAACTTCTCAAAATGTTATTTCCCTAAAAAATTCTCAATATGATCACCAAAATCAGAAAAGGTCTCAATGTTATTATCCCAATCTATTAACTCTGAGGAATATAGTCGAAAAAATTGGTCTGAGATTAACAAGAGATCATCAATTACTTTCTTTTCTTTGGTTTTGTAAGAAGAGTTTCCGATGAACAGAAATCTTCTTCGCTTTATAATTACAAAACGAAGATCAGACATCTCAAAGTTCGAAATTCCGCCATCTGTCAACTTTTCTGCAAATTTATTTAAAGCACTCATCAAAGCGCCAAATAGCTGTGGATTTACCTTTTGATCTGATACTTTTGAGTATAAAACGATTCCGTTATCTGTCAAAACCCAAAAATCTATTAGTATACTAGGCATTGTACCGCATATTATTAAATTTTATAATCCCGTCATTAGTTTAAATGAGCGGTTCAAATATTTAAAAAATCTTTTTTGGTTAATTATACTAAGTGTATTAAAGTAAAAATACTAAAAAAAATAAAAATTACTGTTTTATCTCCTATTAAAAAATACATTAATAATGGAGTTTAATCGTTTATGAATTGGGAAACTAAAATAACCCAAATGACTGGTGTGAAATACCCATTAATAATGGGTGCGTTTGCAGTAATAGGTAGAGCAGACTTTGCAAGCGCTTTTTCTAACGCTGGAGGATTAGGTATTATTACTGCTATCAATTATCCTAAAATTGAAGATTTTCGTGCTGAGCTTGAACATATGCTTCTCTTGACGGATAAACCGTTTGGAATTAACTTTACGATAACACCACCATATCTTTTAAAAAAAAGAAGAGGACGAACTCAAGAATCATATCTTGATTTTTTAAATTTAGCAATCGATATGGGAGTTAAAGTATTTACGACTTCCGCTTACAGAGCTCCAAAACTTGGAATCAGAATCAAAGAAGCAGGTTGTTATTGGTTTCACAAATGTGTTACTATAAAGCACGCAAAAGCTGCTGAAAGTGCAGGTGCTGATGCTATTACACTTGTTGGACTAGAAGGAACGGGATTCAAAAATCCCGTACAAAACACAACTTTAGTAAACATAACAATGGCTCGGAAATTATTGAGCCTTCCAATAATCGCAGCAGGAGGTATTGGAGATGCTAGGGGTTTTCTTGGGGCAATGGCTATGGGTGCAGACGCGGTATGCTTAGGTAGTTCAATTATAGCAACTACAGAAAGCCTGGCTTCAAAAAATTGGAAAGAACAGATATTAAACCAGGATATATTCGATGAAAAATATTATAAAAAGATATTTCATCTGGAATTAAAAGATTCACCAATAGCTTCAATGGCTATTGGCCACATTGAAGAAATTTTACCACTTAAAACATTTATCGATAATATAATTAACGAATCGGAGCATATTCTAAAAAGTTGGGGCTTTAGGGGAGCCACATTTAACACGTTATAACATTTGATGAAACAAACATAAAAAGATTACGAAGTTTTGTAATAGATATTGAAAATATAAACTGGCACATATTACTAATGAAATTAGACTATGGAAAAGATGGAATTGAGTTAAAGATTGATCCCAATTGGAACATGAAAATTATTCAACCTATTGAGCAATTTCCAATTGAAAATCCAATCCAAGCGATAAGGGATGCTATTAAAAATCCTGTGGGAAATCTCTCCTTAAAGGCTATAATAGAAAATAGAAAGAAGATCAAATCTGTATGTATTGTAATTTCAGATGCAACGCGACCCATCCCTACTCATTTTATTCTAGAGGGCCTTTTGAGAGAATTGATTGATTACGGGATTCAAGAAAAAAAAATACGAATCTTAATTGCTACGGGGTTGCATCGTCCATCCAGTAGAGAAGAACTTAATAGAATTTTCGGTACAGTTTCAACAAGGGATGTTAAAATTGTTAATCATATTGCAACAGATAAAGAATCTCTCGTAGCATTACATAATAGCAATCTTAAGGATCCTATTAATATCAATAAGTACTATTATGAAAGCGATCTAAAAATTTTAACCGGATACGTTGAACCTCACTTCTTCTTCGGCTTTTCGGGAGGATATAAATCCATTGTTCCAGGTTTGGCAGGTGCTGAAACTATATTAGCAAATCACTCCGCCGAAAACATAGCTTCTCCGTATGCAAGATTCGGAATCCAAGAAAATAATCCACTACCTAAACATTCCTCTAGATGTGCAAAAATGGTTGGTGTAGATTTCACTATTAATGTTTGTATTAATAAAAATCACGAAATCACCCAAATTGCTGCTGGTGATGTTGATTTGGTCCATAATAGATTAGTTGATTATCAAAACAAATATATTTTTAAGGAAATTCAAGAATCTTTCGATATTGTGGTTTGTGGGAATGGAGGCTACCCTTTAGACCTCAACCTGTATCAAGCTGTAAAAAGTATGGCAGTTGGAGAAATGGGTGTAAAGCGAGGAGGTACTATAATATCAGTAAATGAGTGCCGCGAAGGAGTTGGCGTAGGACAAGATAAGTTTAAAGAACTAATCTTTTCTAAAAAGAATCCAGAAGAAATCTATAATAAAATTCAAAAAAAAGAAATAGTTGTATATGATCAATGGCAAATCCAAGTATTAACTCGAATATTAATGAAGTCAGAGATTTATCTTGTATCTAGTATGAAAGAAGAGGAAATCGGAAATATTGGTTTAAAATATGCTGACACTGTAGAAAATGCAATTAAAATTTCTTTAATTAAACATGGAAGAGACGCTAAAATACTTATTTTGCCGAATGGACCACAAATTCTTCCATTGATAAACATATAATTTAAATCGATGAATTAGTAATTCTATATAAGAATTGTCGATTGAAATGGATTCAACAAACGCAATCATTTATCTTGATATAGATAACGACGCTCCAAGGATTAAATTTTGGTATCCTTATAATTTACCAGAAAAATACCAGAGAGATATCGTTGAGGAATGTGTTTCGATTATATCTGGAGATCAAACTTTCATCCCGGAAGTTCTGTTAATTTTTCCTATTTCCCATCTAAATATAAAAGTTTTAATTAAATATTTTAAAAGAGAAGATCCTACTAACGATGAAGGAATTTCGAAGTCTGCGATAATCTTTTTATTTGCTGAAGAAAATGATCAGATATATTACCGATATATGAGTTATATCGATTCATATTTTAGTAAAACTATTAACACTATGCTCACCCTCGAGAAAAATGGGACGGTAGACGAATTAATATACGAAGAAATTGTGAAATTGCACATGATTTTATGCGATGTAACAGCATACTTGACATCCAAAAGCCAGTACGTAGCAAAGAAAGAAGAACCACCTCCAAAAATCTTCGAAGATAATCAGGTAGGAAAAAGGAAATTTAAAGTCGTAGTCCTAGGAGACCCGAAGGTAGGCAAGACATCTACAATTCTAAGATTTACTGATAGCGTATTTCTTAGGGCATACATTCCAACAATGGGGCTAAATATTACCCAAAAAATCTTTAATATTGATTCTATCATTGTAGAATTAGTGTTGTGGGATATCGGAGGTCAAACCAAGTTTGAACTCATAAGAAAGAAATTTTACGAGGGCGTGAGCATCCTACTAGTAATTTTTGATTTAACGAATCCAATGTCTTTTGCTAATGTTTCAAAATGGCATCAAGATATTAAAAATTACATGAAAGATAATAAAGCACTAAAAGGGTATCTTATTGGTAATAAGAATGATCTAGCTAAAAAAAGAATTGTAAGCGAGATTGATGCGAAACGGCTCTCATACGCTTTAGACCTTGAATACCTTGAAATCTCTGCTTTAACTGGCTATAATGTAGAGATGGCTTTCCATAAAATAGCAAGAAAATTACTATATTTTAATAATTGAAGAATAAATTTGTAGAAATTTTGGAGATTATTTCTTACAAGTAGGCTATAAAATTAGACAATAATCCAATTTGTGATAATATCATAAAAGAGATCTCTAACATTAGCATACAGCAAAATTCTAAAATATTAACTTATAAAAAATAAACTGCCTTTTTCCCATAATATGCCCGCAAACTTCATAGAAATTTTGTTCTGGGACATATAACAAGCGTAGACAAAAACATTTTTAAATAGTGGCGTTACATTACTTATACTAATATAATAATAATAGATTATTTGTAGTAATATTTTCAAAAATTTTTACATAAAACTTATATTTCAGAAGGATTAAAATTAAGTTCAAAAATTTGTGTTTATAGTAATATTGAATAATCATTATTAAACAAATTTGTATCAAAAAAAGTGAAAAAAAAAATGTCATACCGAGACCGCCTACGATCAACGAAAGATAGTTCAAACGAGGAAACACCGGCTGGAGAATGCTGTGAGGATCCTTCTGTTGAGTCAAAAGATGGCGATGTAGTCTGTTTAAATTGTGGAATGATTCAAAGTCGTAATATGGTTGGGAACGAAAGGCGCGCTTACACTGTAGAAGAAGTGAACAAACGCCGTCGAACTGAACCGAGATGGAGGGAATTTGGACCGAGGACAATGCTCCCTAACAGCAAGATTGACTCGAAAGGAAGATTGATTAACGCAAAAGGAAAGACCTTGTTCTCTCGACTCTCTAAAATTCAGAATTCCTTAATTTCCAGTATAGAAAGAAACTTTTGGGAAGCAAAACCTAAATTAAAGATGCTTACATCCAAGTTAAATATTCCAGAATATATTAAAGAAACTGCCTGGAAAATTTATAGCGTTGTAGCTCGGAAAAAATTAACTATGGGTCGATCCATTGATGGATTTATTGCGGCATCACTTTATGCAGCAATCAGAGTTCACGAGTTTCCACGTTTATTGGAAGAAGTGTGCGATGCATCCATGACTCCACGAAGAACTGTCCACAGAAGCTTAGGAATGATTGTAAAAGAAGTGCTCCCCGAGTTGTCACTAAGGTATAAACCGATAACTGCGGAACAATTAGTCTTTAGATTCGGCAACGATTTAGGTTTACCGATGGAAGTCCAAAAGAAAGCAATCGACATGCTCTCAACTGCTTCAAAAAACGGTCTATTAAGAACAGGAAAAGACCCAAAAGGTTTAGCGGCAAGTGTAATTTATATGGCGGCCAAATCAAGTAACTGCCGGAAGACTCAAGCCGAAGTAAGTACCGTGGCTAAGGTCACAGAAGTCACTTTACGAAGCCGTTCCAAACAGATTAGATTGAAGCTGGTCTAAACAGAAGAGATTTTGTAAATCTGGTCAACCAGATTAATTTTTTTAATTTTTTATTTTTTATCTTTTATTTCTTTTTTCAAACAATCCTAACTCTTATATCGTCGATATAAGGTCTATTTATTAAAGGGTTCAAACTGCGATAAAGTGCTTTATTGATCATATAAAAAGTTAAGTGTTTTTGTTTTACTTTACTATTTGCGACAAACGAGATTAATTTTAGCGCCCTTTAATTTGCGGTAATTTCTTTTCCTATTTAATAACTGGGTTTAAATCAATATTTTCTGATATTAATTTAAGATTGGTTTAAGCCGAACAAGTAAAGTAGCTAAAAGGGCATCTTTGTAAAGCGGTTTTATTGAACATAAAGTATATTGTGCGGAAATTTAAAGAATTTATTACAATCAAGAGCGTTAGTTATTCCTTATTTTTTTTAAATTTGTTTTGTATTATATCTGGTATTTTATATTTAGCCAGGTCTGAATATTTGCCACTTTGGGACGTATTTGGGATAGTATTAACAATTACTCTTTTTGAAAATTTACTGTTAATTTATCTTAATTTGGTGAATGTAAATAAAAAGAGCAAATTTGGATATAGACTCCATATATTCTGCTATATCTTTTTAGTCTTTATTATTTTGGGTATGTGGGGAATGATGCAAGGCAATTTATTAAGCTCTACTACAATTTCTAACTCTTTTTTGGGAGGATACGCATTGAATCATATATCCTACTTTGGAATTTTAACATTAGGAACTACTTTGGTTATGATTGATTTCCTAACAAGAAAAAATCCAAAGTTTTGGGGCAGAGAAACTAGAAGAGATGGGAGTAAACACATAAAAATTTTAAGATTTAAGGAAATAGTAAAGAAAATTATAATAATCACAACTTGGATTGG
This sequence comes from Promethearchaeota archaeon, assembly GCA_019894855.1. GTDB lineage: Archaea > Asgardarchaeota > Lokiarchaeia > Sigyniarchaeales > SOKP01 > SOKP01. The sequence continues at coordinate 1,100 of JAGXNS010000056.1, read as the reverse complement.
CTTATGTATTGGTGCGTTTTGTGCTTTCATAACACTTTTTGGTGTGTTTGAGTTTGTAACGACCCAAATTGCTATTTTCTCCTCTCAATATGGAGTGTTTTTGTCGTTTATTTTTTTAGCGAACACTATCATTCTATTAAAGATAAAAAAAGGAAAATGGAACAGAAAAAAGTTTCGTAGAGTTTCGCTTACAGGGTTATTAATTTCAATTTCGTTGCTCACACCCTTTTTTGTAAGCAATATTAATGCAATAAGTGCTGAAGCCAATTTTACAGAAGCTTTTGGTCTAAATTGGCAATCAGAAATTCCTACAACAACGGATGATTACTTCTTACAAACTTCGTTTTCGACAGCGGGATATTATTTAGGAACTCCTCCTAAAGATTGTAATGTTATAGAAAATCTCTTATTTTATGATAACGAAAGTATCAAATTGTATTTTGATGTATATATGCCATTGAAAAGAGGTGAAGGCCTTCCAGGGCAGAATTCCACACTTATTCGAATTCATGGTGGTGGTTGGGTTTCGGGTGATAAGGGTGGATCGAACATGGCACAAATGAATAAGTATTTTGCAGCTCAAGGATATATCGTATTTGACATTCAATACGGCTTATACGATTCGCCCATTGCTGCTATGGATTTAAATACACCTAGCTACAATAAAGGAGATTTTGATATCGATGATATGGTTAGGCACATCGGTGAATTCACGAAGTATTTAAATGAAAATGCCCAATTATATGGTGCTAATTTAGATTCTGTCTTTATTAGTGGTAGTTCTTCTGGAGGACATCTTGCTAGTGCAGCAGGGTTAGCTTTAACAAGTGGAAACTATTCAAATCTTTTTGGTCAGAATATTACAATAAAAGGAATAATCCCATTCTATCCTTCAAACGGTCAAATGGTCCATTTTGGAATAGATGGAAGTGAAGAATTCACAAATCCTGAAAAATTAATTGGGTCTGAAAGCCCACCTTGTTTAATTTTTCAAGGTACGCATGATGTTCTTAACTATTTTGGTATTAGTCGAAATTTTAGGGCTACCTATCTAGCTAAAGAAAATGTTAAGTGTGCCATTATTTGGATGCTTTTAGGAG
>JAGXNS010000055.1 GCA_019894855.1 Promethearchaeota archaeon | reverse complement strand
ACATACATCTTCAAGAGAAATAAAACCCTTATCCTTAGCAACTCCTACAACTTTCACTTGATCAGTAGTGTATTGAACTGGAAAAAATCTTACCATTACGATACCTGAATTAAATTCTTGTAAATCGTCGATAATATGATTTTTCTTGAGTAATTTTAAAGCTTTTGACAAATCTTTAATATCTAAAATCCCATTTAAAATGCCCGTATTTACTAGATCATACACTCTAGAAATGGGCAGCAATCCTACCCCAATTTCTTCTTTCTGCATCAAAATTCTTTGGTAAGCAAGCATTCCTAATTTTTCATGAGCTATTTTAGAAAATTTCTTTAAAACATCGTTTTCAGTAATCTGTTCTGTAATTATTTTGGACGAGGGAATATTAAACTTCTTCTGTAAAGCTTTAACCTCATCCTTTAATTCGGGAGTTAACGCCAAAATGACTCCATGGGTCTTAGCTAATTCTGTAAGCCTTTCTTTTGTGAAATTTTCTGTCGCTGCTTTTGCTTCCATGTCTTTAAGTTTCAACTCAGCTGCCTTTTTCTTCATGGCTTCTCTTAAATCTATTTCGTCCTCAATTTTACGAATGCCCATTTTTCGATAACAGTATTTTTTAATAACTTTATTGATTAATAATTATAAAACTACTTATTTCTTTTTATTTTAACGGAGAATAAGAGAATTGAATACTTTTAGATTAATTAATAAAATTGAAAAATCAATTATTAATAATTCTCTTCTAAAATTTTCATCCGAGGTATTCTCGTATTTTAAGAAAAAAGAATATCGGTTCTATATTTTTATTAACGATGAGCAAAGGAAAAGCAAATTCCCTTTAATCTATCTAGTTCCATATGAAAATAGTAATATTTTAGAAGAAAAATTAAAAAGCGAGAATGTAAATACAGCGGGTATTTATTTCGGTTTCATTAAGAAAGGAATGTTTCATTTAAGCTTAGAAGGAGCTGAATTTTTGCGTAATCAGCAGATACTTCCAAATAGTAATAAAATTACTATAAATGAAAAAGGAGAAAAATCGATTCTCTATGGAAACGATATCCTAAAGAGCGTTATAACTAAGATCCCCTCCAAGTTAAAAAAAGATGATCTTCTTGCAGTTTTTAATCAGGAGAACGAAATTATAGCTATAGCAAGAGCCACGATTGATTCTAGTTCGTTTCAAAATCTCAAATTTAATCAAAAAGTTGCTCAAAATCTTGTAGATAAGGGTTATTACTTAAGAAGAAGACAATAAAGAATCTCGGATTCAATCTATTCTTAAATTTTACTTGATTTTTTGAATTAAACTAATAAAAAAACCAATTGTATTATGTAAGTGAGGATATAATCTCTGAGAATATTTTATATCTTCTCTGAGCGTTTTATTGTAAACATCTATTATTCCCTTTACGCCGTAATTATAGGGTATCTTAACAATGGCGAAGTCTGAATTATCTTTTAGCACATCATCTATAACTAATTCGTTTTCTTCTGGGGCGATCGAACAGGTACTGTACAGTAGTTGGCCTCCGGGATTTAAGGAATTTAAACCAGTTTTTAGTAATTTTCTTTGAATACTACTTAATTTATTGATATCTTTCATGGTTTTACTCCTTTTTCTACTAGAATCTTGCCTGATCAGTCCCTCTCCCGTGCACGGTGCGTCTAATAAAATCTTGTCGGCTTTTAAATTCATTTTTGACAGATTCACAGCATCCTCATTTATAATAATCGAATTTGAAACCCCCAATCTTCGAAGATTAATCTCTAAAGCAGGTATCCTATTTCTATTTCTTTCTATTAATATTAAATTTCCCTCGTTGTTCATAATTTGTGCCAAGTGGGTTGCTTTTCCACCTGGAGCAGCGCACATGTCAATCACAATATCACTTGGATTTGGGTCGAGAATAAAAGCGGGTAACATTGGAGCAACACTCTGCATATAATAAAATCCTTGAAGGTATTCGTGAGTTGATCCTAAATTTAATGGAGATTTTTTAATTTTTAAACCGTAATTAATCCAATCAATCGATTCTAACTTAAATCCTTTGCTTAGCAGTCTATCTTTTAAAGTATCTTTGTCTATTTTAATCGTGTTAACTCTTATTGAAGGTGTTAATGGCTTTTCATTTGCCTCTAATAATTGTTTAGTTTGATCTTCTCCTAAAAATTGAAAATATCTTTCAATCATATAAGGTAGATAGCCATATTGTTCTGCGAGTTTTCGAATAGATTTAGAATTCAGAGATATAAAATATCAACTCTAAGTGAAACTATTATTACTTAATAAAAATTAATTTTATATATTTGTTATTAATCGAAAAAAGATGAGCATTATGATTGAAGTTGAGATTAAAGTTAAAATCTCCGATCCAATCCTTATACGTAAAAAGTTTGAAGATTTTAATGGGGTATACAAACTTTCGTTACAGCATGAAGATACTTATTTTAACATGCCAAAGGGTTTAAGAAATTTTAAACAGACTGATGAAGCATTAAGATTAAGAAAGTCTATTGAATTTGACAGGGTTAATAAAGAGTTGGCTCAAAAAATCAATTATTTTATCACCTATAAAGGAAAAAAAATTGATAAAACAACCAAAACAAGAGAAGAGATTGAAGTAAAAATTGATGAAATTGAAGATATGAAAAATCTTCTCAAACTATTAGGATTTAGAGAAGTATTTACCGTCATTAAAGAAAGAGAACTATATGATTTCAAATTTAAGAATACAAGAATAGAAGCTTTGATCGATTACATTCCCATTTTAGAACAATATTTCGTTGAAGTAGAATTAATAACAGAATCATACAAGAGTGTGGATGAAAATAAAAAGCTACTTTTTCAATTCTTAGAGAATTTCGGGATTAAAAAGCAAGAATCAGTTAGACTGTCTTATTTAGAGCTAATTGTCGAAAAAATAATGGATGAATGATATGGATTTTGTAGAATTTTTTCGAGTATGCTTGGGAATATATTTCTTATTGGTGGAATCCTACGTTATTTTTCTTCAATAGTCATAATATTACATTATTACCTCAGATAATCTGGTTAGTAGCTCCAATTATTTTTTATTTAATTGCACTTAAATTAAAAAAAAGGATATTTTCAAACATGAAATAGTTTTACACCGATTTCTTCTTTAATTCGGAATATTCTCCATCTAGAATTTGGGAGATGTATCTCCTTCCTTTAATTATCCACATGATTTTGTGTCCCTCTCGAGCTTTTTTTCCCCATTCTGATTTTTTTCTATAATTTTGTTCTATAAAGCGATACCCAAATAAATCAACATATTTAATTCCGCTTGAAAATTTCTTTATAGGGTATTGAATCTCGTCAATTTCGACATCTTTTTCTCCTTGAAACATTGCGTTATATACTTTTAAACCTTTTTCCTTCAAATCTTCCATTTTACAAGCTCCATCTGATATTAAGAGTTTTCTCTCGGATTATTCTGTAAATAGAAAAGTTTTAGGTTTTTTAACTTTTGTATCGAATCCAACTAGGAACTTTATCTATTGTATTGTTTTTAAATTTAATCCGTTTTAGCGACAAGAGATTTGGACATTTTTCAGGATATTTTTCTATTTTGCAATTAGAGATTTCCAATTCCTGTAAATTTTTTAAGTTACATAATGAGGAAGGAATTTCATTAAGATCCGTGAGAATTAAGCTTGTTATAAAACCTCCCTCAGCTTTCTTAACTCTACCCAAGCCTTTATTCCCGATTTCAGTATTTTCTTTAAGCAGAGTTTGTTTATCTGCATCAGATAATTCAAATTTCTCGAGAAAGTTATTAAAATCAGCTCGAAATTTCATAAAATCAAGATATTCAATATCTAGGATTAATTTCGAGTCCATTGGATTTAACTTATATTTTGTTGTTATTTTATTATAAATCTTTTTCCGAATTTGTTCAAACTGGAGATAATCTTCAGTTTCTAATAAGTCGATTAGATTTTTAAGAAAGTATATTGAATTTTCATTATCTATTGCCCATGTTAATGGTTTTGATTCCCGTTCAGTAAAGTAATGGATTAAAGTTTTCGCTGCACCGAATTTAACTACAGGTGATTCGTCAGAAATTAAGCAATTTTCAATAATACTGAAGGCTAATTCGTCATCAACTGTTAATTTACCGATGTAATCTAAGACATTTACTCTGATTTCCTCATCGTCGCTCTTGTTAATGATGAATTCAAATAACTTTAGAGCATGTTTCGTTCCTATCTTTTTATCAACATATTTAGAGTAAATACTCTCTGGTGTTGGGTGTTCAATCATAACTTATTTCATGCTTTCCTTCAAAACCTCGTGGTGACATACTGTTAACGAAATTGTTTCAGGCGCTAAAATTTCGAGATTTTTTAACACTTCCACATATGAGGCTAAGATTACAAGGTTCTCATTATTTCCCTTTAGTATAACATTTTTTCGAATGTGGCAATTATCGGCGATAATGGCTTTTTCGATCTCAACATTGCTTGATATATATGATTCGTTATAAATTATGCAATCTCTGAGCTCGACATTGTTATCAATAAAGACATTATCTCCTATTATTACATTTGGACCAATTGTACTATTACCTCGAATTACAACATTTTCACCTATGGTACATGGCGAATAAATTTTTGAGCTAGGGTGGATGTCAGCAGAATGATCTATCAAATTTTTGACATCAGCTTCTAAATTTTTCATTATTTCTATCATTAAAATTATATTACCTTCGAATAAATCGTACGGTTTTCCAATATCTTTCCATACACCATTTATTTGGTGATGATATAGTTGTTCCTTTTTTACTACAATAGGAAATACTTGTCTCTCTATTGATACTTTTTTATGTGGTTCAATATAAGTAAAAATTTCTGGTTCTAATAAATAAACGCCGGCATTAACAGGCATGGGAACGATTTTCCCGTTTGGGGGAGTATATTCGTCCTTTTCTAGGAATTCCAATAACTGGTGAGTATCCTCATTTTCTATTAACACGCCATATCGTGAAGGATCATCAACAACCTTTCCAGCAATAGTTCCAATACCTTTTTTAGTTATATGAAATTTTAGCATTTTATTTAGATCACAGTTTAAGATCACATCCCCGTTTAGCATGAAGAAATTTTCCTCTTCCAAATAAGGCTCAGCTATTTTAATTGCCCCCGCAGTTCCAAAAGGATGTTTTTCTTCGGTATAATGTATCCTTACTCCTAACTGGGATCCATCTTTAAAATAATTTTTCACAATATCATCCATTACGCTCACAGCCAGAACAACTTCTTTAACTCCCGCTGATTTTAATAGAAGAATCTGTCTTTCCATAACAGGTTTGTTGACTATTGGCATTAAAGATTTTGGTATAGTGCATGATAATGGTCGTAAGCGGGTTCCGTATCCTCCCGATAGTATTATAGCTTTTGTCATCTTTTTTCAAAAAAAAATATTATTGGAATGTATAAAATAATTAAAAAGACCTTTTTTAAAAACTATTTTAATTATTATTATTCTCATCTAATTCATATACTCGATCGTAATTTGTGTTTCTGACATTAGAAAACAACCAAACAAATGCGATAAAGAGGATATTTAAAAACGAACTTAACATAAAAAGAGTCGTAATACCCATTAGCTCTGCTAATGGTCCTGAAATTATCATCGCTAACGGTGATACCAACGTAACAATCGTGATTACATTTGACATAACTCGACCTTGCTTTTCTGGAGGTATTACTGTCTGCAGAATTGTTAGAAACATGGTGTTAACAAATGGAACAATAAACGCAAAGATAAAACCGCCTATACTTATAACGATGAAATTTTGTGGTGGAGCAAGGGACAATATCAAATGTCCGATTTCCCCTACAAAGATGCCAAGAAATATGATTAATATTTTTTTCTTCCAGACTTTTTTAATAACGACGATTATAGCCCCAACGAACATGCCTGCTTGAATTGAAGCAAGGACAACAGCTGTGTTCTCTACAGTCCCAAAATGAGTCACTTCTACATAATATACCATTAAAGTGCTAAAGGGGTTTCCAAGAAAATTTAAAATTGTTGCAACAAAAAGTAAAGTCAGCAAACTTGGAACAATTTTGATCGCTCTCAACCCGTTCTTAAATTCTACAAAATATGATTTTTCTTTTCTGATATTTTCTTTTTTAGGTAGTGGAGGTATTCTTATTAATAAAAGAGGTATAATGGCAAATAAAAAAGTCAGAATGTCAATCCACAAAATTTGATCTATTGGTAGGATTAGTAGTAGAGTACCTGCGATAACGGGTCCCATAGTATTAACTAAACCTGTGAAAATATAGTTAATCGCGTTCATCCTGCTTAAATTCTCTTTTGGAATCATTAAAGGAATTATAGCGTTTACAACAGGCCAATGAAATCCTTGAAATAATCCTCTAAAACTGTTAATTAAAATAATCAGCCAGACTTGTTGAATATCAAAAAAAAACAATAGTACTAGACTTAAAGTCGTAATGGCTTGAAAAAAATCAGAGAGTCCTATTAAGATTTTTCTATTCCACCTATCAGCAAACACACCTGCTAGAGGCCCAAAAATGAATTGAGGGAGAAATGAGAAGAAAGCTGCCGCTGAGATGATTGTAAGGTTCTCTGTTTCAATTGTAATCCACCAAATTATTACAAATTGAACAACAGTAGAACCTAGCAGCGAGAAAAGCTGACCTGACCAAAAAAATAGATAACTTTTAAAAGATTGTGATGAAGCGGTTGATTCCATATTTCCTAATGACTGAGAAGAATTGTATAATACTTACGCATAATTAATGATAATATCTTAAGTTTTCCCGGTTCATTTCCCTTTTTTTTCTGCAATCTTGTAAAACAATAATTGGAGAACAATTATTTCCATAATAGGTGCGAGATGTGGATCTTTTATTCCATGCTTGTAAGTAAAAATCTTTGAGTTATCGTGTAATTTTTTTACTCTTTCATCAAATTCTTGATTAGTAATGTGTAGTAATCTCCCAAATGCCCATTTTTTTACTAGATTTTCAATAAACTGAACATTCAGTTCAAAATTATCTTTGTCAGACGAAAGAATTACGATATTCGTATTCTCATTTAAGCAATCTATACCCCCATGCTCAAAAGTTGATATAGAATTGGCTTCTGAATAAGATTTAACAATTTCCTTAAAATATAAAGCTGCCTGGTGAGCCGTTGTAAGTGAGGGACCTCTCGAGAGAAATTCCAAAAAATTAATTTTTTCTCCAAAAGTAGGTATAAAATCTTTCCATATTTTGTTAATTTGTTTTTGGTTCTGTAATAACTCCCTAATACCCCTTAGAACATCTTCTACTCCTTGTTTTTCTTCTTCGGAGGTAAAAAATTCCCCTATAATTGTTTTAGCCATTATGTAAAGCATTAGCAGAGTACACACATAACTCTTTGAAGTAACTGAAACTTCTTCGTCAAAATTCATAAAAATTTGCAATTCGGTCATATAAGCTAGATAACTGTCTGGATTATTAGTGATACCAATCGTTAGTGGTTTGTTTTCTATAGATATAGCATTAATATCCCTCAGGAGCCCCCGGATTTCTTCAGATTCACCAGACTGAGATATAATTATGATTCCTGTATCCTTAAAACAAGTCTGCTTAACTCGTGGAAAAATATTAAACAAGAATTCTCCGGCCTCTCGCATTTCAGCAGCAATTCCGTATTGGTTCAATATATAATAAGGTAGATATGAACTGATGTAATTTGAACCCATACCTGTAAAAATTAATTTAGTTATCCCTCCTTTTTTTATAAAATCTCTAATCTTTAAAAATTGAGGTTTACCCTCGCCTACGATATATTTTAAGGTATTATCTAACGCTTGAGGTTGAGATTTAATTTCTTTCAGAAAATTATTAGTCATTACTATCCCCATAAAATTTATTCATGTTTTATTATATATTATAAAAAAAAATATAAGATAAAATTAATTTAAACAATTCAGTAGTCAAATTAAAAATAGTGATAATACATGTCATGCATACACGGTTTGGATAATAATAACTGTCCTATTTGCCGAATATCGAAATCTACTATCCCTAAATCTCCAATAGTTAAAAATTCTGTTAAAATCGAAAACTTGAGACCAGAAAATCCATTCTTTAAAAATCATATTGAAAACAAAAAACAAAGTGAAGAATACCTCACCCAAAAGAATACATTTTTAAGTCCAAATCTAATTAATCCATTACCCGTGCCAAATCTCATAAATAGTATTCCTAATTTTGAAAATAAAGATTTTATGAAAAAATTAGATAAGTTAGATATTAATGGATTGGATACTCACGGAATTTCAAAAAAAATCAATCTTGAAAGCCCAACGGTAAAACTTGACGAAGAATAGCTATGATTTAATATCTTATTATTATTTTCTCGACAATCCTTACTTTTAAACCTAATTTAATCCATACAAAATTGATACTTACATATTATTCGTATTAACATAATATTTTAAAACAAGAGTTTTAAAAATAATATAGATAGTATTAAATAAGAAAAATCGTAACTCAAATTTAAAACCCTGAAGAGGATTGATTAATTATGGAAGTTGACAAAGATTTAAAAAATAGTACTCAAGTTGCATATATTTCAATGGAAATCGCGGTAGATTCAAACATCCCAACTTATAGTGGTGGATTGGGAGTATTATCTGGAGATACTGTTAGAGCAGCCGCCGATTTAGAGCTCCCTATGGTTGGATTGTGCTTATGTTACAGTTCTGGTTATTTTTATCAATTTTTTAATGAAAAGGGAGAACAGAACGAAAAGGAGATTTCGTGGAATTTCTTCTACGAGTTCGAAAAAGTTGAAAAGCCAATAAAGATAAAGATTGAAGATAAAGAAGTTTTAGTATCCGCTTGGCTATACAAAGTAATAGGTCAATCAGGTCACATTCTCCCGATTTATTTATTAACTACAGATATTGAAGGTAACGAAGATTGGATGAAAAAAATGACAGGATCGTTATACGATTCCACATCTCGTTGGAATAGAATAGTGCAAGAAATGATACTCGGAATTGGAGGCGTGAAACTTTTACATTCTCAGGGATACAACAACATTGAAACCTATCATCTAAACGAAGGACATGGCTCTTTTTCTATTGTGGAACTATATAATATGTTAAACGGAGATATTGACAGAGTAAGGGATAAGGTTGTATTCACTACTCACACTCCTGTCCCAGCAGGACACGATAGATTTGATCAAGATTTGGTTAATCAAGTTTTTGAAAAGAGGATGCCTTCGGAAATAAGAAAAATTGCAGATGATAAAGGGCGTTTTAACATGACTTATCTAGGGATGGGACTTTCACGATATAGAAATGGGGTTGCAAAAAAACACGGTGATATTTCCAGAAAAATGTTTCCTCAGTATGAAGTCGATTCAATTACAAACGGGATTCATTTAGGATTTTGGGTTAGTCGACCATTTCGTCATATTTTTAATAAAAAATGGCCTAATTGGAAAGCAAATCCGTCAATTCTTCAAAATGCAATTGAACTTGATGACTTGGACATATTTGACGCACATATCGAGAATAAATTTAATCTAATCAATTATCAGAAGGGACACAGTTGGAATCTTTTAGACGAGGAACGGATTACTATTGGATTTGCTCGAAGATTCGCTACTTATAAAAGAGCTACTTTAATATTTAAGGATATTGATAGACTTGGAAGCATCTGTCAAGACAAAATTCAATTCATATTTGCCGGGAAAGCCCACCCCAAGGACACAATGGGAAAAGACTATATTAAGGAAATCTATAAGTCTGGTGAATATCTCTATGATAATTATGGAGTAAAGGTTGTGATGATGGAAAATTATAACATGGATTTAGCTCACATGTTAGTATCTGGATGTGATATTTGGCTCAATACTCCTGAGAGATATCGAGAAGCAAGTGGCACAAGTGGTATGAAAGCAGCATTAAATGGTGTTTTGAATTTCAGCGTTCAAGATGGTTGGTGGTTAGAAGGATATCATAGAAATCCTATGGCAGGTTGGGCAATAGGTCCTGATGACTCAAATCCGAATGATTCTGGAGTTTCTAATGATTGGGATGTTGATTCGAAAGCAATTTATGAGGTTCTCGAAAATGAAATTATACCAACTTATTTAAACCACGAAGAATGGTTGTTTAGAAGTAAGAATGCCATAGCTTTAGCAGCCTTTTTCAACACTAATCGGATGATGAAAGAATACGCTAAAAAAGCATACAACCTCAGAAGACAAAAACCGTGGCAATATGTAAAATAAATAACGTTTTTATTTAATTTCTTTAATTTAGTGAGCAGATTATTCAAGGCAATTAAAAAGCTTAAACGATCTAATTTTTACATAGTTATCAGTATTTTTCTGAGCGAAATGATCTTCAAAAGTTTGATAAAATATATCTTCCATCGTAATTACTCCAGATTTTACACCAGCTAAATCTTTTGCAAGTAAAAGCATATACTCAGATGTCGATTCTAGATAATAACATCCTGTTTTTAAATCGATATAATGATGTGGTTCAATAATTTCATTAGCTTTTCTAACAACTTCGTGAGTAGTAAAAACGATGATATAGAAGGTCTCTGAAAACTCTTCCTTTAAATAGGAATCTCGTATTCCAGAAGCTTGAAGCGCGATTTTTGTATATTCTTTAAATATATTTTGTAATCGAGTAATTTCCTTCCTAAATTTTATTTTATTGTGAAAGAAAATAAAATCTTTATTTAATTTTAGTGGATCTTTATCCAGATACGTAATTTCAGTTGGTTTTAACTTGAAAACGTACTCCCTTAAGTTTATTGACATTTTAAGCAATTGTTCGATAATGTGATATAGTTCCTTAGTAATATAGATTAAACTTATTCTTTCTAAATTAGATAAATTGAAGTTTCTTAAAAAATTCTTGTTTATGGAAAGTAAAAGATAAGATAATAATACTTTAGAAATAAAATGAAATTAGGAACGCTCTTTTTAGAAAATAATTTAATTTTAGCCCCAATGTTACAAGTATCTACAGCGCCTTTTAGGCGATTTTGTAGGAAATTTAGCCATATAGGGTTAGTTTGCGTTCCAATGCTTTATACTAAAAGAATTGAAACTCATTCCAGAAGTATCTTGAGATATTTGCACAAAATCGAGGAAGAAAGACCGGTAAGCGTACAATTAATTGGTTCAGATTTAGACGCTTTAAAAAGTTCCATCGACTTTCTGGAAAGCTATCAATTCGATGTCTTAGATATCAATGCTGGTTGTCCCTCCAGAAGAGCGATAAAAGCTGAAGAAGGGGGCTATCTCCTCAAGAATCTCGATGTATTGGAAACTCTGCTCAAAGCTTCGGTAAAATATTCTTCACGACCTGTTTCGCTTAAGATGAGAACTGGCTTTAATAATACAAATAATATCGAAAAAATAGCTGATATTGTAAATCGTTCAGGTATTGATTTCCTAACAATTCATGGAAGAACAGTAAAAGAACGATACTATGATTCAACCCTTGACCTAAATACTATAAAGAAAATAAAATCACTAGTCAAGATTCCTGTAGTTGGAAATGGAAATATCTATGGCGGGTTAACTGCAGTAAAATTCTTGGAATTTACCAAAGTTGATGCCGTTATGATTGGAAGAGCATCGATGGGAAATCCAGAAATCTTTCAACAAATTAATCAATATTTTTCAAAGGGAATAGAGCCTAAACAAGAAAACAGTTTCTCTAAAGTAAGAAAATACCTCAAGATGTACGAGGAATGCATTGATGAGTTTTTAGATGATACTATCGATATGCCTTTTTCCCATGAGAAATTTAAGCTTATGGAATTGAGAAGAAATGCAATATGGTTTACAAAAAATATTGAAGCCTCAACTAGTATAAGAACACAATTCTCAAAAACAAAAAACTTAGAGGAATTAAGAAATCTAATTGCTTTCAATTAGCTTTTTAGTAAAAAGATCAAAAAAACTACGATGTATAGAAACAAGATTACTCCATTAATAAGAAAAACGAGTTTGAGAAATTGAATGAAAAGACCAGTTAAAGATGATCTTAACATTTCAACTGTCCAGACAAAATCGCCTAAATTCACAGATATAATCAAATAAAGAAGATAACATAAGAGTTCGATCTCACCAGTAAGTAAAATTTTAAAAAGTGTATCTTTTTGTTTTTTATTAAACTTCATTACTATATCATCCCGAGTACAATCACATATTTCGTTCTACTTTCTTTTATCCTAAGTATTTTATTAATAATTCTTCTGGCGAGAAAACACCGTCTTCTGTAATAAAACCAGTCACTAATTTAAAGGGCGTTATATCAAACGCATAATTTAAACACTCGACACCTTCAGGAACGATTTGCACTTTTCCTAATATGTTACTTACTTCATTACTGTCTCTTTGTTCAATTGTAACATCTTTAATTGTTTCGTGAAGTGAGAGTGTAGAAGCTGGAGCAGCAACATAGAAAGGAATTTTATTGTCCATTGCAGCTAAAGCTACTAGATACGTGCCAATCTTATTAAACACCGCATCTGATGTAACTCTATCGGTCCCTACAATTATCTTATCCACTTTTCCAAGCATCATCAACAATCCTGATGATGTGTCTGATATTACTTTTACAGGAATTTTATCGTATTGGAGTTCATACGCCGTCAATCTCGCACCTTGTAACCTTGGTCTTGTCTCGTCAGCAATAACGCTGATATTTTTGCCCTCTTCAATTGCTGCTCTAATGGGTGCTAAAGCAGTTCCATATTGAACAGTAGCTAAAGATCCCGCGTTACAATGAGTTAAAACGACATCTCCATCTTTTAATAGGGAAGCTCCATTTTTACCGATGTTTTTATTAACATTGATATCTTCTTGTGCCATTATTTTTACCTCTTCAACGACAAGATCAGATATATTCGAGGGATTATCGGGGAATTCTTTGATTATCTTCCAGATTCTATTTACTGCCCAAAAAAGATTAGATGCTGTAGGTCTTGTACTGCGTATTACATCAGCAGCTTCTTCCATTTTATTGAGAAATTTATCTTTTACTAATTCTTTATATTCTATCGTAGCTAACGCCATACCCATTGCAGCCGCTACGCCTATTGCCGGGGCACCTCTGATATTCATAACTCTGATAGAATTTGCGACAGATCTAAAATCGTCAAACTCCAAAAACTCAAGTTTATGCGGTAGTAGAGTTTGATCAATCATCTTAACTTTGTTGTCGAGGGTCCATTCAATTGAAGGAATCATATTAATCTTAAATATTACAAGATTTAAATAATTAAATTAGTTATATTTTTAATCATAACAATTAATTCAATCTTGATGAATTCTTCAATTCTAATCAAAGACCTTCAAAATCGTTTACCTTGGGAAAAGTTTATAGATAGTATGGAAAGGGAAGGTTTTTTAAAACTAACACATATCAAAACCTCTAAAGTATCAGAGAGTAAATTCAATTATCAGTCTATCCAATCGGGGTCTGTAATGCTTGTAGGAGATCCAATTCAAGCAAGCGTTATAAGAGATACATCACATCTACATATTAGACCTTATGTTTTGTTTAGACCAAAGGTAGAAAGCCAATTACGAGTCATATTAAAGAATTCACAGAAATTTAATATACCAATTACATTTGCCGGAGGAAAAACAGGGCTTTCTGGAGGATATAGTAATTATGGTATAATTATTGATATGATCGATTTTCAATCCTATAAAGAACCTTTTCGATATGATTTTAAAAATAATACCGTTCGGGTAAATCAAAATGTGTTAGTATCAGATCTAATTAAATACACACTACTAAGAAGCGATAATAAATTTATCTTTCCCGTCCAACCAGCAAGTTCTTATAAGTTACCCGTAAGAGTGGGAGGTCTTATAGCTTCAAATGCAAGTGGAATTACTTCCGGAAAACTTGGTTCTGTCGAAAATTGGGTAGAGACAATTCGGATTATGAAACCAGATGGAGCTATGGCTGAAATTGACAGAAATAATCCGCTCTTTTTAAAAATTATTGGTGGAAATGGTTATTTTGGTGTGATATTGAGCGCAACCTTCAAATTATACCGCCCAGAAACTGACTTAAAACACGCTATCTTGTATGGATATAATATAACCCATGCTTTTAATGGATTGCAATCTATCTTAGATTCAAAAATTTTCCCCTTGGTTAGCGAATTTGTAATATCTGACCAAAAACTTCCTGGAAAATTTAATGAACTTGGAGAAGAAAATACAGAGGATAAACACATCAAGTGGGCAGTTCTTATTAAAGGTTCTGCAAATTTAGTTGATAAATTTATTGATTCTATGAAAAATGAAGCTTGTTGTGATTGGAATATCTTAAGCGAAGAAGAATTCCAAGAATATCTCCAAGAACGATCAGCTTTTGCTTTAATAATCCAGTCAGAAGATAGAACATCGGATTTTATTGCATTTCCCGGGTTTGAAGACATACTAAGCGAACCAAAAAACTTACCCGAAGTTATTGAGATGATAAATGATATTTTTACTAAGAACGGTTTTCATAAAGTTATTTTTGGGTATGGTCACATAAACTTTAGGAAAGGTCAAGGATTGTTATTACATATGCGGCTCCCTGTCCCTATTGACTTTTTTTATAAGGAAAACCAAGAGAAACTGAGAGTAATATGTGAAACTGTTTATAGTGTTATTCTTAATCTTTTTTCTAAATTCAAAATAAAGCACAAAGCTGAACATAGCCCTGGTCCGTTCAAAATATGGTTAGATCCTATATTCAGGCGATATCTTAGAGAAAAAGTCATTAAGGGCGAGGCATTTACGAATCCTCACTTAATGATTTTTGATGAATTATTTATAAGAAAGTTTAAATCTTCGATTAGCTCTTTGTCGAACGCGGACAACGATGATTTTTTATCCGTAGAAGATAAGAAGTATTTATTTGTTTCAGCAATGACATTATATCTGTCAGGAGAATAATTTTAAATGTTAAAAAGAAGAATTATTGGATTTTTAAAATTAATAAGAATAGAATTATGCTTATTTGGAACAATTGGTTTTTTTGTTTCCGGAATACTTGCAGGAGATTTAATAGGATTTCAATTATAATATATTGTAGGGTTTTTAATTATCTTCATATCTGAAGCAGGAGCATTTGCGGTAAATGATTACATTGATTATGAAATTGATGTTAAGAATAATAGAAGCGATAGACCTTTAGTATTAGGTTTAATTAGTAGAAAAACGGCTTTAATAACTGCGATAATATTATTAATAATCGATTTTATACTGATTCTTTTTCTAAATGGAATAGCGTTAATTCTAGCTTTAATTAGCATCCCAATATTTTATATCTACAGCTTAGGACTAAAGAAAATGGTAATAGTAAAGAACCTTTTGATTGCATATTCATATGTAGGGACGATTCTGTTTGGCTCACTTGTGACAGATGCGAGTTTAGAACCTATTATTATTTATTTCGCTATCATGGGTTTTATAATAGGTTTGGGGTCAGAAATTATGTTCGATATCGCCGATGTTGAAGGAGATAATAAATTAGGCGTTTGTACTATACCTAACAAATTTGGATTAAAAAACGCTGCTTACGTTTCTGTTTTTCTCTATGTC
>JAGXNS010000054.1 GCA_019894855.1 Promethearchaeota archaeon | reverse complement strand
CATAGAAATGTTTGTAGGAAAACGTAACATTCCCAAAATACCTAAAAAAGCAATAATTTGCCCAATATTCATTAATCCGAAATTAAATAACAGAATACTGTGTGCAAAACCTGAGGTTATAACTAATGCCAAAACTAAAATCGGAAGATATTTTGCTTGTAAATTACCTCGATCAATAAACGCTTTTTTGTAATTATTAGCGTGCGTAAAATACTTTTTCCTTTCCTTTGCTTCTTGGACGGTAGCTTTTACTACTTCGATTCCCGACAAGGTCTCGCTTAAAGTAGCAGTCATTAATCCAAAATTTCCTCTTAAACGACCCGTTATAGGTCCAATTTTACGAGAATAAGACCTCAATAAGATAAGAAATGAAATAGAAAAGAATATAGGTTCAATTATTAACTGTAAAGGGTAATATAAAACAATGTAAATAACTGGAATAAATAAAAATGTAAACGATTCTACGATTAATGAAAGAGCAGGGCTAATTAAGAAATTCAACATCCTTACATCATCAGTTACTCTTGCCATTAATTCTCCAATTTTCATTTGCTCGTGAAAGGATTGGCTTTTTCCTAATAGATTTGTAAAGAACTCTCTTCGCGCATCTCTTTCTAACCTCTGCGCTAAAATCTCTACTAACATGCGACTTACAATCCTCATTACAGGACCTGCTATCCCTAAGATAAACAAAACTAAAATATAATTTCCTAATAGTGCGGTAAATCCACCCAACAGTGCTGATATTGTTTCGCCTATTATAATATATGTAATAGAGGATAGATTTGCAGAAAGAATAATCATAAAAATTATAATTGTTATAAACAACTTGTTCGAGCCATGAAATACATGAGCTAAAATCCATCTAGTCGCCCCCTTTTTCCGTGCTTTAATATAAGGATCTTTACCAGGTGAAAATTCCACTATAGGCTCAGAAACTAATTTTTTCTTATTCAGTGTCATTCTCTTTCAATAATTATAATTAATAAAAAGCTAATCTTTTATCTTCAACTTTAAATTAGAAAAATATCCATTCGTTAATAGAATTTGTATCTATAAGCTATAAGTGAAGAATATAACAAAAAAAATATTTACTTTAAAAAATAAAATCAGGTTTTATTCTTATTGTTCTTAATGCTTCTTATAAAATCAAGTTTTTCAGATACTGCGAGAATTTGGGCTGATTCTAGGGTTTTAATATCAGCTTTTTCAAATTCTAATCTGCAATCTGGGCAATCAATGGTATCGCCCATATCTATTATTCTAGCGCCCTTACATCTAGGGCAGATGTTAAACTTACTTTCCATTTTGAAATGATACTATGATGTCTAATTATATAAAAAAAAAGATACATTCCAGTTATATAAAGGTATCTTAAACTTTGGATTTTAAACTATAAAAACTCCAATTTGGGATTTTTGAATTTTTGGAAATATATAGAATATAGAGATAGTATATATTTAGTTTCATAAAAATAATATTATATATATATCAAATTTTAACTTAAAGTGAAAAAGTTATGTCATTCAATATTGAAGCAAGGAAAGTACAAAAAACGGGTGGATCGTCTTTTATTATTAGTTTACCAAAGGAATGGATAAATAGGCATGAAATTAAAGCTAAAGATACAATTGGAATTCTTTCACAACCTGACGGGAATTTGTTAATTACTCCATACATGAGTTCAGAAAAGAATATTAAAGAAAAAGTCTTTGATGCTGAAGAAATTAAGGATCCAGATTTTTTATTCAGACTCTTAATTGGTGCTTATATCATGGGTTACAACGTTATAAAAGTGATATCTAGTAGAAAATTTGATTCCGATATCAAACATACTGTTAGAGTGTTTAGTAAAATTACTATAGGTACAGAAATCGAAGAGGAATCAGAAAATTATATTAAAATAAAAGATTTAGTGGACCCTACAGAAATACCCTTCGAAAAAACCATAAAAAGAATGTATATTTTAGCTAACGGTATGCACGAGGACGCACTTAAAGCCTTAGAAACAGGGGATAAAGCGTTAGCAAAAAAAGTAATTGAAAGTGACGATGATATTGATAGATTAAATTGGTTAGTTGAACGCCAAGCCCACATTGTATTACGCGACATAATTTTATGTCAAAAATTAGATATTACCTTGGACGATGCTAGTAATTACAAATTTATAAGCAGGTTTTTGGAACGAATAGGTGATCACGCCGTAAAAATAGCAAAAAATGTAATTCTAATAGACTATCAAAAAATCGATAAGGAATTATACAATAACATTATGAAAGCAAGCGAAATCTCGTTAGAATTACTAAATATGAGTTTAGATGCCTGGCTCCAAAAAGATTTAAATTTAGCAAACGAAAATATTGAATCGATAAAGAAGTTAACAAAAGCGTGTAACGCTATTAAAATCAGCCCTAACTCAGAGTACCTTGTTGAAATAGGTTTTATTATTGAGAGTATAAGGAGAACGGGCGAGTATTCATCAGATATTTCAGAAATAATTATAAACAATTTGATTTGAAATTGTTCATAAATTGATATCAAAGTTTTTTTTTGTGCTAATTAAGGTGGTAGTTGCATCGATCCACTCTTTCAAATCGTTGTCCGTCCGGAAAAATGATACGATCTCATCCAAATCACCTAGGTTATTAAATACACATTCTATAATTAAGTCCCATCCACCGTAAGTAGGTGATGAGTAAGTAATCTTCCAATTGTGACCTTCAATCGGTTGAAAATATTTTAATTTCTCTACGATCTTCCACTGAGTTCCGATGATCTTCAAGCGAACCAAAATGTATCCTCGGTAGTAAATCTATTTAACACCTAATATTTTTGTGATTCCTCAGATTTAAACTGCTATCTAACAGTTATCTAAAGCAAAATTTAATTACTATTTATTTTTTTTCATGGTTTTTATTAATGGTGAAATTATATTCTTACCGGTAATTTTATGCAAAAGATTTATTAACTATTAAATCGATTTTCTTTTACCAAAATAACATTAGTGATGTCTGATGTCAGAGAGTAATAAAAACCTTAGTAAAAATGAATTAATAACTGTCGGTGTTATCTTTGTAGTTGTGCTGGTATTGGGATTAATCCTTATATTTGCGGGGCTTAATGAAGCGTTCTATAGTTCCTCCTCAACAATACGTTCTATCTTTAAAGCAATTACCTATCTTGGCGAACCCCTTGTGTTTATCGTGATGGTGGCTTTTTTCTATATCATATACGATAAGAGGTTTGCCAAAAATTTAACTTTGAGTTTGTTATTCACTTCTTATTTAAATGAATTCTTTAAGAATATTTTTATGGATCCACGACCAGCAACTAACACCGATTTAACAGAAATCACAGCAGAAAACCCTGCTGGATTAATAGAGGCATCTTATGGATTCCCATCTGGGCATACATCAACTTCCGTAGCAACATGGGGCTATATAGGATACGATTTTCGAAAGAGGCTTTATATTGTTATAATCTTGGGAATTATTGTTTTTCTAGTTGCTATATCAAGAATGATCGTTGGTGTTCATGACCTTCAAGATGTAATAGGAGGATTTTCATTAGGACTCGTTGTGCTCTTACTTTTTACCTATTTAGAACCATATGGTACGAAACAATTTAACGCTTTAAACCTACCAATCAAGTTGATAGTTATAGTTGTTGCATCTTTAGGACTCTTTTTATTAGGAATATTTTTGTTTCCTAACTCTGGAACAGATCTCTTACCGGTTCCCGTTGCTTTCAGTGATACTGGAGGATTTTCTCAAGTTGGTGGAATATTTTTAGGATTTGGAATCGCATATGTTCTTGAAAACGAGTACGTTAAATATGAACCAAGTAAACTAGATTTGAAATGGAAAATTATAAATTTAGCAATAGGAATGGTAATTTTATTTGTAATTTACTTTGGTCTTGAAGCTATTAAAGGTGTATTCGACTCGGTGTTCTACAGATTTGCTAGGTATGCTATCATTGGTTTCATTCTAGGATATGTAGTACCCCTTCTCTTCGTAAAATTAAATAAAATCCCGTAGAAAAATAAATCTTTTTTTTTTTAATTTCTCTTACCAATACACTTCTTTTAACGTTTGATGATACTCGTTAAGCGACTTTATTTCAATTTTCTTTTCACGCGTATTTTTTATAGCGTCGATAACAGCTTTTGCTAGCTGTAGATTGATTATTACTGGAATATTGTAGTCTACAGCCATCCGTCTAATTTTGTATTCGTCCTCCATTATGATTTTAAATTTTTCTTCTACTGTGGTTGGCAATGGAATGTTGATTACCATGTCTATGCGCCCATCCTGCAAACATTGCATAATATTAGGCTCCAATCCGTATTCGTGAACCTTATAAAGTTTTACAGCGTTTATATTATTCCTTGTTAAAGCATTCTTAGTATCTTCTGTCGCAAATATAGTAAATCCTAGTTCACTAATCTCTTTTGCCAAGGGGATTACTTCATTTTTCAATTTTTCTCCACCTACGGAAATTAGTATATTTCCTCCCTCTATTGGAATATTCATATCAGCAGCTTCTAACGATTTCATAAGGGCATCAGGAAAGTTTTCACCTATGCATGCTACTTCTCCCGTAGAGCTCATTTCTACGCTCAGAACGGGATCTGCTTTATCAAGTCTCATAAAAGAAAACATAGGAGCTTTAACTGAAACATAGTTTCCTAAAGGAAGATTCATTAACCTAGTTGGTATTTTACCTCCCATAATAACTTCAGCCGCAAGTCTCATTAAATTAATGCCCCGAGATTTGGAAACATAGGGCATGCTTCGACTTGAGCGCAGATTACACTCAATAACATAAACCTCATTATTTTTAACAAGATATTGAACATTGAAAGGACCGTGAATTTTTAATGCCAGAGCGATTTTTTTTGTATATTCTTCAATTTTTAACGTAACTTCGTTGGAGACCGTTTGCGGTGGTATAGCCATAGTTGCATCTCCGCTATGAATACCAGCATTCTCAATATGTTCTACAATCGCACCAATAAGCACATTTTCACCATCGCATATGCCATCACACTCAACTTCTCGGGCATTTGTAAAAAATTTAGTTATGACTACTGGATATTCGCTCGATATAGATGCTGCGAGATCTAATGTATCTTGAAGTGTCTTTTCGTCATAAGAGACCCTCATAGCGGCTCCACTTAACACGTATGAAGGCCTAACTAGTATAGGATAACCAACCTTTTGAGCAAATTCAATGGCTCCTTCTTTAGTAGTTAAAGCATTCCATTCGGGTTGCTTAATACTTAATTGATCTAATAAAGTACTGAATTTACTTCTGTCTTCTGCCATATCTATGCGCGTTCCGTGAGTACCGAGAATTTTTATGCTTGCCTTTCTGAAAAATTCTGAATATTTAGAAAATTTAGCGGCCAAGTTATTTGCTATTTGCCCTCCTGCAGAAACTACGATACCATCAGCTTTTTCAAGTTCGCATATGTCCAGCACTCTTTCTCCGGATAATTCTTCAAAATAAAGCTTATCGGATATATCGTAATCAGTCGATACTGTTTCGGGATTATAATTAATCATTATTGCTTGATCGATTCCTAGCTTTTTTAATCCCCATAAACAATTGACTGACCCCCAATCAAATTCCACAGAAGCACCAATACGATAAGTTCCTGAGCCTAACACTATAACTTTTGTAAGGTTAGATTTATATTCGCTTTCAAAATCAATATCGTGTTCAGAAGCGCTGTAGGTTAAATAAAGATAATTCGTTACGGCGGGCCATTCCGCTGCTAAAGTATCGATCCTTTTAACATAGGGCTGAATATTTAATCTTCTTCTCATCTGCCTAATGAAAATTGAATCGACACCCATTATTTTAGCAATTTGTCCGTCTGAAAAACCATATCTTTTGGCTCTTTCTAACCAATATTTTTTCTCCTTATCATCTGATTCAAGCAATTCAATGTCTTGAATTTGACGACAAAGATCTACAATATTTTTTAATTTATACAAAAACCACTTATCTACTCTTGATAAACGATATATTTCGTCGACGGATATACCTTTTTTGATTGCTTCAGCAATCCTGAAGAGCCTAAGGTCAGTTGGGTTTCTTAACGCATATTTTAACTCATTTACATCTTCAATATCGTCTAAATTATTCGCTACCAATCCTTTCATACCGATATCTAACATTCTTACCGCTTTTTGGAGAACTTCTTCAAATGTTCTTCCTATCGCCATTACTTCTCCTACACTTTTCATTTGAGAGCCAATGCGTCTATCAACTTTTTGAAATTTAGTTAAATCCCATCGTGGAATTTTAAGAACCAAGTAATCTAATGCGGGTTCAAAACAAGCAGTAGTAATCCC
This sequence comes from Promethearchaeota archaeon, assembly GCA_019894855.1. Classification (GTDB taxonomy): domain Archaea; phylum Asgardarchaeota; class Lokiarchaeia; order Sigyniarchaeales; family SOKP01; genus SOKP01. The sequence continues at coordinate 9,379 of JAGXNS010000054.1, read as the reverse complement.
AGTAATCTTATTTTTCAACTCAGGTAATGTATATCCTATTGCTAATTTAGCAGCAACATACGCCAACGGGTATCCAGTAGCTTTTGAGGCTAACGCTGACGATCTTGAAAGGCGCGCATTAACTTCAATAACTCGAAATTCTTTTGAAAAAGGATTTAATGCGTATTGAATGTTGCATTCTCCGATAATCCCAAGACCCCTAATAACTCGAATTGAAGCAGACCGAAGCATGTGATATTCTTCGTTGGTTAAAGTTTGACTCGGAGCTACTACTATACTCTCTCCAGTATGGATTCCCACAGGATCGAAATTTTCCATGTTACAGTTAATAAAGCAATTATTCGCTGAATCTCGTACTACTTCGTATTCAACCTCTTTCCAACCCCATACGGATTCCTCGATTAAGATTTGATTAATCCTCGATTGGGCTAATCCTTTTTTTGCCATTCTTTCGAAATCTTTCATATTATCAATGATACCTGAACCCCTACCACCTAACGTGTAAGCAACTCTAAGCATTAAAGGAAAACCAAATTCTTGAGCTACTTTGATCGCTTCTTTATATACTGTTACCGCTTTGCTTCGGCACACTTTTGCATCGGCTTTGTTCATAGCTTTTACGAATAAGTCTCGATCTTCTGTAACCTCGATCGCTTCTATCGGCGTACCAAGAACACGAATATTATATTTATCTAATATTCCTTGCTCTTTTAACTCAACTCCGACATTTAAAGCAGTTTGACCCCCAAACGCCAGCAGTATACCATCTGGTTTCTCCTTTTTTATCACTTCCTCTACATATTTAACATTTACTGGTAACAAATAAACTTGGTCTGATAATTCAGGGTCAGTTTGGATAGTCGCAATATTTGGGTTGATGAGTATTGTTTTTATACCCTCTTCTTTCAAGGCTTTAAGAACTTGACTTCCAGAATAATCAAACTCTCCAGCTTGACCAATTCGTATTCCACCAGAACCTAATACTAATGCTTTTTTAATCGATTTATCTAATGGCATAATATCACAGCTCCATAAACTCAATGAATTTATCAAACAGATATAAGGAGTCTAAGGGCCCTGGACAAGCCTCAGGGTGGAATTGAACAGCAAAAATAGGTTTGCTCTCATGAATCAAACCTTCATTTGAATTATCATCTATGTTTGTTAAAAATTCAGTAAAACCATTCCTTTCAAAATCCTTTACGCAAAATCCATGGTTTTGGGAAGTAATATAACATTGCTTTGTTTTGAGATTAATTACGGTTTTGTTTCCACCTCTATGCCCATATTTCAATTTATATGAGGAACCACCAGCACCTAAAGCTATAATTTGGTTTCCTAAGCAAATTCCCATTGTTGGTACGCTATTTATTATTAATTTGCGAGCAACTTCAATTGCTTTCTTATATTTAGCAGGATCTCCGGGACCATTGGAAATAAATACTCCATTTGGTTTGTAAGACATTATCGTTTCAAACGAATAATTATACGGTACTAAAATTACTTCGATTTTTCTCTGTAAGAAATTTCTTAAGATATTATTTTTTACTCCTAAATCTATTATCACCACTTTTCCTTTAGGATTTAAGGGTGTAAATGTTTTAACTTCTTTCGTAGATACCTCGCTTGCTAAATGTCTAAGGTTTGGATCTTCCACTTTTTTTACTTCTTCTTTCAATTCTTCTAAGTTAGGAGATTCTCCAGGGTTGAAAACCGCAAGAATTCCTAATTGTACTCCTTCTTCCCGTAATACTTTTGTAATTGCTCTAGTGTCTATCCATTCGATTCCTGGAATATTTTCTTCCAAAAGAAATTCATTTAAGGTTTTATCACTTTCGTAGTGGCTAGGATTTTTACAACATTCGTTAACGACAAATCCACTTACTTTTATCGAATCTGATTCAAAATATTTGTGAATTCCGTGTGAATCTTTTTCCCAAGCGGGTACGCCGTAATTTCCAACTAAAGGATGAGTCATAACTACTATTTGTCCCTTATATGAAGGGTCAGTTAGAGTTTCATTATATCCAGCACCCGTAATTGTAGTGAATACAATTTCGCCGTGTATTTTTTTAGTCGCTCCAAACCCGATCCCTTCGAAATAACATCCATCCTTAAACATTAAAATAGCTGGCCTTTCTTTCTTGTATAGCATCGACAAAAATGTATTTATCTTCTTTTATATTCTTATCATATAGATATCAAGTAACTTTTATTAAGCTTATTTATTAACCGGATAAATCATTAATTGCGTTAGCTTAAACTTTCATTAAAAAAAGACATAAGTCGTTTGGTTTCAATTTATATTAAATTAAAAATTTACTTAGATAATTTCAAGATTAAAAATACGTGGTGGAGTGATTTTAACAACATTAAACCTGATTTATTTTTAGATGAAATGCTCCAATCGTTCGATAAATAAAAATTAGCACTATTAAACCAGTAATTATGCTATCGATTAAAGAACTCACAGATGGACTTAATGCTCATTGTGATAAAATAGGTATTGATATTGTTGGATTTGGAGATTCAATTCATTTCAATAAATTTAATAAGGAAAATAGGCCAGAATCATATCTGAAAAATGCTAAATCTGTAATCGTAATTGGATTTCATTTATACGATCTTATTCTTGATGCTTGGAGTAGAGACGAGATGAAAAAAAAAAGCTATCATTTTGCAGATTCAATTTTAGTAGATCAATGCCATCAAATCAAGAGTTTCTTGGCTAAAAAAGGATTCAAATCAAAAATTATCCCTTATATACCAGGGCTGTACTTAAAAGATGCTGCGGCATTAGCTGGAATTGGTCCGATTGGAAAAAATAATCTCCTTATTACAAAAACTTTTGGATCTCAAGTAAGATTAAGGGCTTTGGTAACTGTAGCAGAATTAGCTTATGGTACACCTATTTATGAAAGCGAATATTGTAAAAATTGTAATATTTGCGTTGATTCTTGTCCTTCTGGCGCTCTAGAAGGAGGAAAGTACCATAGAGATTTATGCTATAATTATTGTCAGGAGAATTTAATAAAGTTGTCAGAAAATACGGTGATTTGGTGTAATAAATGCATTGAATCTTGCCTAGTAGGAAAAACGAGTATTTAAATCCATTATTAGTCTAAACTTTAAGATATAAGTAAAATTGATAAATCTATAAAAGAAATTAAAAAGTAAGAGATGATTGAATTATGTCGGGACACATAAATTTTGAAGATCTGGAATTAAAGTTTGGATACTCTTGTATGCCAAACCGGTTGCATTTTTATTCGAAAGAAGAAAACGATTTCAGAATGGAAGTCCGTGAATGGTGTGAAATACACGTCGCTCCAGATGCAGAACAGATAGATAGAAACAGAGATATTAAATTAGCAGTAAAAATTTTAAAGAAACTGCCATATCTTGATATGACCATTCCAAAAGAAGCCGGAGGTCAAGGAAAAGGGATTCTTTATCGAACGATTTTAGGGGAAGAATTAACTGCTTTTAGCTACGCTCTAGCGGGAATTTTCGGAGCCTCCTCTTGTTTGTTTGCTGGTCCAGTAATAGAGTTTGGAACTCAAGACCAGAAAAGGAAATACTTATCAGGTATTGCTGATGGGTCAAAATTAGGTGCTATAGGCATCACTGAACCCACGGGAGGCTCAGATGCGATAGGAGGTATGAGATTAAAGGCAGTAAGAGAAGGTGATCACTATATTCTTAATGGAGAAAAATGTTTTATAACAAATGGTAGCGTTGCTGATTATATTTGTTTATACACTAAAACAAACGACCAAGTGAAAGCACATCAAGGGATTTCGGCATTTATTTTCGAAACTGATACTCCGGGATTTGAAGTTATTAAGGAATACAAGCATATGGGACGTAGAGGGATGCCTAATTCTCATCTTCGATTTAAAGACTGTAAAGTGCCAGCAGCAAATATGCTTCATAGAGAGAACGAAGGTTTGGATGTTTTGTTATTCGGTCTTGATGGCGAGAGAACATTTACCGCTTCTCAATACGTTGGTCTTGCTCGAAGTGCTTTTGAAATAGCTTACAAGTACGCTCATAAACGCGTCCAATTCAAAAAACCACTCTATTCCTTTGAAGGAATCTCTTTCAAACTTAGCGAGATGTTTATAGATATAGAGCTTAATAGAATGGCAATAGCTCAAATCGCTAGAATGCTTGATGACGGGCATAACTGTAGAGCTTCCGTTGCTGCTGTTAAAACTCGAATAGCAGACGCTACTGTGAGAATTACACAAGAAGCGATTCAAGTTGTTGGTGGTTTGGGATATTCAGAAGAATACCCATTAGAACGATATTATAGAGATGCTAAAATCGGGCAAATATCAGCAGGTACATCAGAAATAATGAGATATATCATTACAAGAGAAATGGTCCGAATGTGGGGTAAATAAAGGTGAAATTGAATGGAAAGTAAAGTAAAATTAGAAATAAATGATAAAGTTGCCAAAATTGTTCTTAACGATCCAGAAAATTACAATCCTTTAAATCAAGAAATGGCTAAAGGATTGCTTGAAGTTTTAGACCAGCTTCGAAATAAAGAAGACGTGAGATGTTTGATAATCACGGGTTCTGGTAAAGCTTTTTCTGCCGGTGGAGACATAAAAGCTTTTAAGGAAAGTATTGAAATTGGGAAACCAGGTGAATTCATGGATGATTTATTAAAGAATTTATATAAGATCGCTCTTATATTGCGCCAATATCCAAAACCCGTTATAGCAGCTGTGAATGGATGGGCTGTAGGAGCAGGTATGAATCTTGCACTCTCTTGTGATTTAGTCATAGCATCAAATAGCGCGAAATTCAGACAATCGTTTAGCAAGCTTGCGTTAATTCCAGGTTTTGCTGGAACCATACTACTTAGCCGTCAGTTAACATGGCAACAAGCAACTCAGATGGCGTTTTTTGGAGATACATATACAGCAGAAGATATGTTTAAACTAGGGCTCGTAAATGAAGTTGTTGATCCAGAAAAATTAATAGAAAGAACTAATGAGATGGCATCTAAACTTGCTAGTGGTCCTACGCTAACATATGCACGCACAAAAAAATTATTCTTTGATGCTTTAAGTGGATCTCTAATAAATCATCTTGAAAACGAACGACAAATGCAGATCAAATCAGCAGAAACACAAGATTTTAAAATTGGAGTGTTTGCTATTAACGATAAAAAAGAACCAGAATTTATTGGCAAATGAACAGAAACGAAATGTTACTGGCTCGCTACGGCAGGTATCGGACTTAACAAATATCAGAATTATTTTTAAAAATTAAGATAAATATATCAAATTATAATAAGAATAGGAGAAAAACAAAAAAATGACGTTAAAAACTCCAGATGAGTATTTAAAAAGCATCCAACGCCCTGTTAATCTCTACATGTTTGGTGAAAAGGTAGAGGAATTTTGGAATCATCCAATCATTAAGCCATCAATAAATACAGTTATGAAAATCTATGAATTAGCCCAGGTGGACGAGTATAAGGATTTAATGACAACAACTTCTCATTTAACGGGTGAAACTATTAACAGATTTACCCATATTCACCAATCTGTTGACGATTTAATTAAAAAGGTAAAAATGCAGAGGTTATTGGGTCAAAAGACAGCGTGTTGCTTCCAAAGGTGTGTGGGTTTTGATACCGCTAACGCTTTATATAGTATAACCTATGAAATGGATAAAAAAAATGGAACTGATTATCATAACCGCTTCAAAAAGTATTGGACTGAAGTGCAGTCTCAAGATTTGATGGTGGGCGGTGCCATGACAGATACTAAAGGAGATAGAAGCAAAAGACCTAAAGACCAACCTGATCCAGACGCTTTTTTACATATTGTCGAGGAAAAAAATGACGGAATAATTGTTCGCGGTGCAAAAATCCACCAAACGGGATATTTAAACTCACATAGAGCAATTGTTATGCCCACTCTTTCTTTACGACCCGGTGAAGAACAGTACGCTGTAAGTTTTGGCGTTAATACGAATGAAAAGGGAATAACACTAGTATATGGAAGACAGTCATGTGATACTAGAAAAATGGAACCTGGTAAATTAGACGTTGGAAATTTCAAGTATGGTGGCCAAGAAATATTTGTAATATTTGACAATGTATTTATACCAAATGATCAAATATTTATGAAGGGAGAAATAGAGTTTACTGGTAAATTAGTTAATAGGTTTGCTGGTTTCCATCGACAGTCCTATGGGGGCTGTAAAGTTGGTGTGGGAGATGTACTCATTGGTGCGTCATCGTTGATTACTGAATACAATGGAACCGAAAAGGCATCTCATATAAGAGATAAACTTGTGGAAATGGTTCATTTAAACGAAACTTTATATAGTTGTGGTATTGCGTGCAGTTCGTTAGGGTTCCAACGGGAAGCAGGAAATTTTGAAATGGATATGCTTTTGGCAAATGTATGCAAACTAAATGTTACTCGCTTCCCATACGAAATTGGGCGACTTGCTGAAGATTTAGCTGGAGGGCTAATCTGTACAATGCCTTCTGAAGCGGACTTTAAATCGGAGGAAATTGGTCGCTTTATCGAGAAATATCTTAATACAAGTGAAGAAACATGCGCGGAGGATAGATATAAAGTTTTAAGATTTATTGAAAATCTAACAATGGGCTTGGCTTCTGTAAGCTATAGGACTGAATCATTGCACGGAGCAGGAAGTCCACAAGCGCAAAGAATCATGATTTCTCGTCAAGCAGGTCTAGAAGAGAAGAAGAAATTAATAAAAAAAATCCTCGATATTGATTTAGAATAGTATTACTTTACCTTTTTTATAGTAATTTAATCGTTGTCAAATCAAATTCCTATTGAATAGAGCTGTATTCGTGTTCTAACCGATATCCTATAATTCTGAAGAAGAAGTTTTAAAACCATGAATACATTAAAAAAAAATTAAGTATCAACACTAAACTTAAAAGGTGAGTATTTTAGAGCCAAAAAATATATTTGATGATCAGAAATTTAATACAGACGGTCCTGCAAAAGATAAAGTCTACATTTCAGAAAAGTTTAAAGTAATGCGAATATCTTTACAGAAAGGTTTAGAAATCGAACCTCACGACGGATCGCATCCAGCTGTTTTCTTAGTATTGAAAGGAAAGGCTATTTTTCCTACATCTTCCGGAGAGGTAGAATTAGGTGAAAACGATTATATAGCCTATGACGAAACTGAACCAAGAGGTATAAAAAGCTTAGAAGATCTGACTGTGTTAGTTATTCGTGATTAATTTAACTTTCTTTTATTTTTATATGTCGTACAAGCTTTGATAAAATCGTAATACACCTTAGAAGGAGCGTAGGGTCTAGATTTGAATTCTGGATGAAATTGCGTTCCAATCATCCAATGATCTGCTCTGTCTAATTCGATACTATTAATTATTTTTCCAGTTTCGTCTCTACTGGATACAATTAATCCGTTCTCTTTTGCTTTTTGATCGATATATCGCTCTTGGATATGATACCTGTGTCTAAACCGCTCATATATTTCCTTTTGCTGATAAGCATCATAGAGCTTTGTTTTTTCGTTAACAATAATTTTTTGAGCCCCTAAGCGCATTGTCCCCCCTTTTTCAGTAACATCCTTTTGGCTGGATAAAAGATCCACTACAGGATAAGGCGTATTAGAATCGATTTCTGTTGAATTAGCTCCTTTTAGCCCAAGGTATTTTCTACAAAATGCCGCAAAGAATAATTGCGCTCCAAAACAAATTCCCAGAAATGGAACTTTGTTTTCCATTGCGTATTCCGCAGATTTTATCATCCCTTCAACTGCGCGCCCTCCAAAACCGGGGGTTAATAAAATACCGTCACAATCTTTCAACTCTTCGTAAATGTTAGTATCTTCAGCTATGTTAATCATCTTTAATTCAGCTTTATACCCTTGATGAACTGCAGCGTGCTCTAAAGCATCATTTATCGAGATGTATGAGTCAGATATATTAAAATATTTACCAGGCATTGCTATCTTCACCCGGTCGTCAGCATTTTTATACATCTCAACCATTTTCAGCCATTCGGAATAATTATTAACCTCACTATACGACACCAGCTTAGCTTTTAAATCTATTAGCTCACAAAGAAAATCACCTAAACCTTGTTCCTCAAATAATAGAGGTAACTCATACACAACTTGTAAATCAGGATTCGAAATTACTGCAGCTTCTGGAACATTCGAATATAGGGAAATTTTTGACTTTATATCGTCAGCAAGCGGTTTTTCACTCCTTCCGATTATTATGTCAGGTTGAAGTCCCACACTCTGAAGCATTCTGACAGAGTGTTGAGTTGGTTTCGATTTTTGTTGACCAACTGCGCGAGAATAAGGGACAAGAGTTACATGAACTAAGGCAGTACGTTTAGGAAATTCCAACTTAATTTGCCTAAAAGCTTCTAGAAAGATACTTGATTCTAAATCTCCCACGGTCCCCCCACATTCGATCAGTAAAACATCTAGATTTTCATTTTTGGATATCTCCATTAACCTTTCTTTAATTATGTTAGTTACGTGAGGAATTAATTGCACTGTTTTCCCTAAAAATTTACCTTTTCTCTCCCTTAAAATTGTAGAAAGATAAATTTGCCCAGAGGTAATATTATGAGAAGGATGCATCTCAATACCAAGGAATCGAGAATATGTTCCGAAGTCTTGGTCGATTTCAGAGATTCTATACGATCTTTCGTCTGAATCATGGACAGGTGTAAAGTCCCATACATCTTCGGTTATAAAACATTCTCCATGCTCTATTGGATTAAGTGTTCCAGGATCGACATTAAGGTAAGGATCAATTTTAACTACAGAGATATTGAATCCCCGAAATTGGAGTATTTTTCCTAAACTTGCTGTAGCTACACCTTTTCCTACAGCCGACATTACACCTCCTGTAACGAATATAAATCGCGTATTACCATTATTCACTTCTGTCAATTTTATATTACACTTTTCTGATAGTGTTAAAAATAATTATATTTTCATTATAAAAATAATTAATAGCAAACACATTTAATAAGAATTTCGAGATTAAAATGGTTAGGTTATAAATAGACTTTTCGATGAAAAGTTTGGATCAGATGTTATATTAAGACCTAATCGCCTCAAGCCAGCTTCATCTCCAGGAGTAGGTATATGAGTCGAGTGCATTTCACATCCATTTAATTCTTTAAGTTTGTCTATGGCTACTTTAGCAGAATGGTTGAAATCAGCACTGATACTTAAAGTAATTAGAGTTTCTTCAAGATTGAGACTTAATCGTTTGTTATTGAAAATTTCCGATTTTAAATAACTAATGGATTTTAAAATATTGGGGGATAAAAGATGTATATTTTTAGGAATACCAGCCAATATTTTAATC
>JAGXNS010000053.1 GCA_019894855.1 Promethearchaeota archaeon | reverse complement strand
GACCACTTATCCCCCTTATTTAGTAAATTCACGATCAATTCTTGGTTGATGAGATTTGATTCCTGCATGTCATTAATGAGACTCCCATCAACGATTTGAAATTTTCGTACATTTTCAATAATTAAATCTTCCCAATTCTCGATATTTTCTTTTAGTACCAAAATTGTTTTTAAAATATTTGATATGAAATTAGGGTTTTTGCTTTCCTCCAATTTTCTTAAGATTATTGATTGGAACTTAATGTTATTATTATATCTCTTCGCAATAAGGTATAACGAACTATATGGATATCTTAAAGAATTTACAAATTCGAGGGTTTCTTCGAGAAGTGATAGTTCTAATATCGCTCCTACCCTAAATATATTTTCCTGAAGCGATTTTACGCTTTTTAAAAATTCTTGCTCTGAAATCTTGCCTTCATTTATTTGAGATAGGTAAGATTTAAAAAGCCTTGTAATTTCAGCTAAATTGGTAATATCTCCTTCTTGAGAAAAATTTTCGAATGATTTAATCATTTGATTTTTAAGATGAAAATCCCTTATGCTTGTGTTAATTGCGAGTCTTAAAATTAACGATTCTACACTTGGGCTAGCAGTTTTAGAAACGATGTTTTCAATCAGATCAGAAACCACATTGTCTGTCACTTTATCAAAAGATAAACAATACTCAAAAGCAGGTTTGAAGCTTAATTTTTTGTTTAACTCACATATCCTCCTAATGTGGTGCTCGCGTAGTGAGGTTCGAAGTTCACCTAATTCGCCAAAATAATTGATCTCTCTACTATCATTTAAAACTTCTAGTATGATCTTTTGAATTTTATCTATTATCTCCTCTTCGTAAACAGAAGTTTCCTCCAAAATGTGATGCAAACCTAGAAAACTCCACGCTCTCAATATGACTTCATCAGTATCAAAAAGCTCAAACAAAAGATTGAAATTTTTTCTATTAACTAGAGGCTTAAATATGCTTTTATAGGTCGAAGTTAAATGTGCTTTTGGACTTAGTTCTACTGGTGCATATCCCTTTCTCAGTTTATCAAAGATTTTTTGATTGGATGAACTACTCATCTTTAGTATTCACATTTATTTTTCAATTTTTCAATAAAATTCCTTCTCAAATAAAATAGCGAATTTTTATTATATATTGTGATTTTTGACTAACTACTAATCTTTTAAATATAACATCTTGATAAAAATGTTTGATAATAATTACATGCTTAAATTTATAGAAGATGTCTGTAATGACATTGGGCCTCGGGAATCAGGAACAGAACAAGAAATATTAGCTGGCAATAAAGTAGAATCAGAGTTGAAGAAGTTTTGCGATGAAACACACCAAGAACCATATACCAGTAGCCCTCACGCTTTTTTGGGAGGAGTAAGGTATGGAGCACTTATGGTACTTGTTGCGGGAGTTTTTTTTTGGTTGTCGTTGTTAATTGATCTTAGTATCATAACTCTAAATCCTATTTTTGATATGTTATTCTTAATTTTATCGCTTATTCTTATTGTAGCTGCGATTAACTATTTGATTCTAGAAGTAATGAAATACCATGAAATCTTTGATTTTCTCTTTCCCAAACGCGAATCAAATAATGTTATTGGAACCATCAATCCTAAAAATGAAGTGAAAAACACAGTGATCTTCTCTGCCCATCACGATTCAGCCTTTGAATTTAATACATTTTACTATTTGAAGCGATTTGGACAACTAATAATAAATATAGGATATTTGGGGGTTGGTATAATCTTTATTGCTATAATATTAAAGGTGGTCTTCTTCTTCTTATCGATTGAACAACCAATTCTCTTTTTGATTTTTGGTATTATCTTTGTATTTTTCGTACCAATCATATTAGTGTATCTTTTTTTCCATAGCTCTAAACCTGTTCTTGGTGCGTTCGATAATCTATCTGGAGTTGCGATATTACTAGGAATCGCAAAATTCTTATCAGAGAATAAAAAAAATAACGAAATCTTCCCAAAATACACCAGAGTTCACTTAATTTCTTTCGCAGGCGAGGAAGCCGGTTTAAGAGGCGCTAAAAGGTATGCAAAGGCACATTATGACGAATTGGTAACAAATCAAACTACTATTGTTAATATGGACAGTATTGCTAAAAAAGATTTTATCGTAATCCTAAATAAAGAATCTGGGATAGGAGCTACGCACGATCCATTAGTCTATGAACCCCTCTTAGATATCGCTGAGAACTTGAACCTTAAAACGACTCTATTACCGCTCCCATTTGGTGCAACTGATGGAGCCGTCTTCAGCAAAATGAATATCCCTACGGCTTCAATAGGTGGATTGAATTTAAAAGAAGAATTACCTCCATTCTATCATACCAGAAACGATACTCCTGCCGTAATTGAAAAAGAAGCACTTGGACAATTTGCTCAGGTTTGCGTTTCGTATCTTAAATTTATTGATAGCCAAAGCTAATCATTCTTAATTACATCATTTCTACTTTTTTTTTCTTTTTAATAAAGGAAAATTATTTTACGTATATAATCTTCCATTTTTTCTAAGATCGCTTTAAAATTAGATTCGGAATTTAATTCAAAGACTAAGAAAGTCTTCTCATCACATTCAGTAATAACAATAGTTTGAGTTCCTAACTCTGTGATTATTTTAGTTGTTTTTCTATCCCCCAATGTACGGCCTAAACTTATTGCGCTTTCTAAGACCGACGCACACATAGAAGTGAAGTTATCAAAATCAATTTTTTCTTTAAAATTTTCCGCAATAAGACCTCCGTCGCGGTGTGCGAATAATACACCTAATAAATTTCCATTCTCTTTAATTATATTTATAGTTTGAGTTAACTTTTTATCTTTTTCTGTTTTTGGAAGTTCTAAATTATCCATAATTAACTTCATACTCAACTTTCAATAGATATTTTAATTAATGAAACTTAAAATTTTAATATATATGAATGAAGAAAGCTTTTCTAGCGGTAAAAAAGATTTAAAGGAATTAATCCGTAGTACCAATGACAAGTTTATTAAAGAAGATTTAATCCGTTTTTTAAAAATTCCAAGCTATACTTCAAATACTGCAGCAATTAAAGAAGCTAAAGATTTTATTACCTCGTACATTTCTAATTTTTGCGATAAAATAATAGATATCGAAGGAGAAATGAATCCATTACTGTTAGCTGAAGTTGATGGAGATATCAAAGACAGATTATTAATCTACATGATGTACGATACTCAACCTGTAAATAAAGAGAAAGAATGGATTAAGAAACCTTTTGGAGCGGAAATTACTGACTTACCGAAGCCATTAGATAAATTAGGAAAAGTTATTATTGCTAGGGGCGCATATAATTCAAAAACTCCTTTATTATGTTTTTTAAATGTGGTGAAACTTTTAAAAGAAGAAGAAAAGCTTCCAATATCATTATTGTTATTAATAGATGGGGAAGAAGAACTAGGTTCACCTACGCTATTAAACACGCTTAAAATAAAAAAGAATACATTTAATGCGTGTACAGACGCATATTACCCTTCTATAAAACAAGATTTAAACAAAATTTCGGTTTTAAAGCTTGGTTATAAAGGTATTTTATCTTTAACCATTAAAGTTTCAACAACCAATAAGGAATTACATTCAGCATTCAGTGCTATGATACCTAACCCTGCCCAAGATTTGATATTCGTCCTTAACAGTATTTATTCTGAAAATAAGTTTAAAATCAATTCACTCAGCGTTCCTTACAAGATGACAAAAAAAGAGAACATAATTATAGAGAATTTAATGGAAAGTATTGATTTAGGAATAATAAAAGAAAAAGCAGGAATTAGACAAACTCTTATAGATGATCCTAAGGGGAATTTTATTGCTTACTTATTTAATCCAACCTTCAACATCTCTACTTTAAAATCTGGTTATTTGGAAAATGGAGTAAAAAATATGGTAGCTAACAAAGCAGAATGTAATATTGACATTAGGTTTGCTCACGATATATCAGTAAATTTGATTTTTGAAGAAATTAAAAAGAAAGTAAATAATTTAACGAGAAATTTAAAATCCCGCTTTGAAATTATTCTAAACATGGGCTATGATCGATCAAAAGTGAGAGAAAATTCAATTTTAGTAAAAAGTCTTGTAGATAGCTTTAAAGAGCTCGGATTTACGACCCAAATTTGGCCGATTAGTGCAGCGGCTGCTCCACTAAGCCAGATACAAAGCCAATTGGGATTGAACTTTATCGTTGGTGGTTTAGGTATTGGAGGATATGCACATGCTCCAAATGAATTCGTTCAAGTAAATTCGATTCTAAATACGAGACTTTCAAATTATTTATTTCTAAAAAATTACGTTGATCTTTATAGTGAAGTGTAATTTAGTACGAATGAAAAAGTCCACCAAATCCTCGCAATTTTGGTTTGATTGCTTCTTGAGGACACATTTCCATACAACAAAGACAAGAGATGCACTCTCTTCTCAAAAATTCGGGATATTCTTCATTTATAAAATTAATAGCGTTTGTAGGGCAAACCTCGGAACAATGCCCACACTGTATGCATAATTTTTTCTTTAGAGTTGGAATTTTTTTTGTTACTTTATAAACTATGCTCCTAGTGATGAAACTAGCAAATTTAGTCATGAATTTTCCAGGGACTTTAAATTTTGGAGTAGATTTTCTCGCTTCTTCTAAAGATAGTCCCAAAATTTCTATATTATCCAGATCTCCTATGCCTAAACCTCTCTCGTAAACATTATTTAAATGAGGAACATATTTAAGGCCTTTAAATTTACCTATCTCCAACGCTACAACATCCAACGCAAGTTCATCAGTCCCAACTAAAATTAAGTCCCATTGCTTCATAGGTCCCGAAACAGGTCCCATTGGACCCTGCATAACTTTAACGCAATCATAGATAATTAAGCGGTTGGGTTTATTTTTTACAATCCAAGAAAAATTATCGGCAAGAGCTTCACCAAATTTATCTGGTGTTCTCCCTACTAAATGATATTTTGCTTTAAGACCAGCAGGAATAATGCCCCAATAATTTTTAATCGCACCTGTCATTGTCGCTTCTCCATGAGTTTTTAGCTTTGGTAAATTTATCAATAAATCGCAATCTTTTACAGGTTTTGATATATAATAATCTTTTAGTCTTATTGCACCATCAATATCTTCTTGAACCGGAATGTCTTGCTCAAAATTAATAAATTTGACGCCCGCTTCTTCGCAAACTTCGTATAAACCGATTTTTTTAGCGATCATTTTTGCTGAGCTCTTTATTTGACAAGGAGAATCCCCAACATTTATGTTGTTGTTTTCAACTCCGATATCTTTTAAATATTCTAAAACGGCTTCAACAAATACTGGCTGAGTACACGCATCCTTTGTGGGTCTTAGCAAGTTAGGTTTTAAAAGAATGTTCTTACATTCACGAATATCAAAGGGAAGAGTATCAACAATCAATGTGATCCCCGCTTTAATAGCATGGAGAATGGAATCGTAATCATTTACATTTACAATGCTTATTTTCGTAGACATAATATCCCCTATATTAAAAAATAATATACTAAATTAAAATATAACTTTAACGACGAAAACGGAACTAATTATGACTATCCAATGTATTAAAGAATTTGGTAAAATTTGTTTTGGAAACAATTAATATTTTAATAATTGACTTTTATTATTATTATAATTATACTTCAAAATACAATTCTAACAAAATTGTATGGAAAATCGATCACTGAAATAAATCAATGACGCTCGAGGAAGACCAAAACTTGGATGATGAAAAGGACGATAGAGAACCCGATGTAATGTTTAAAATTTGCTTATTCGGAGATGGTGGAGTTGGTAAGACCACATTACTCGGTAGATATCTTACTGGCCTTTTTAAGAGCAATCAAACAATTACGATTGGTGTCGATTTCCATGTCAAAAAAATAGAAGTCGATGGAAAAATCGTTCTACTTCAAATTTGGGATTTCGCGGGCGAGGCTCGTTTTAGGTTCCTATTACCGAGCTATGTCTTAGGTGCGTCAGGAGGAATTTTTATGTACGACATAACACGGTATTCAAGTTTGAAAAATTTTCCTGAATGGATTAATATTTTTAAAAATGGCTTTATTGGAGCCAAAGATAAACCTTTACCGATAATTATGGTCGGAGGAAAATTAGATTTAAGCTTTAAACGAGCAGTTCCAAGCAAAGAAGCGTTTGATTTGGCAAAATCTAATAAGTTGTTTGGATATATTGAGTGTTCTGCAAAAGATGGGAGAAACATCGAAGATATTTTCACAGAAATTGCTAAATTGATGCTTCGTAGAGCCGGACTATGATACTCAAGGCAAAAATATATCTTTCAGCGAATTTATTACAATATTAGGAATCATTCCTACTTCTACTTCAGGAGAACGATCCTTATCTCTCCTAAATTTTTCAATATCAGATGCTTTTGTCACACCCGTCAATACGAGAGCCGTATTAATACCTGCGCGATTACCCGCTAAAATATCTGTGTTTAAACGATCTCCGAAGATGACAGAAAGACAAGGCTTCATATTTGTGTCCTCTATTATAGATTGAATCCCTTCAGGGTTTGGTTTCCCAAAAATTTTAACAGGCTTTTGGTCAGTACAGGTCTCAACAGCGTTCACCATCACACCTGCACCTGGTAGTAAACCCGCCGCTACAGGCAATGAAGCATCCGCATTAGTTGCATAAAATTTAGCGTTTCCTTCTAAAATACACCTCTGAGCGAAAGCTAGCTTTGCGTAAGTAAGGGCTCTATCCAGGCCAACTATCACGAAATCAACTTCCTTGTGATTCGATTCGGCGTTGACGACCTCATGGCCACATCTTTTTAATTCTTCTTCTAATCCCATTTCTCCTATGACATAAATCGTAGCGTTCTGTTTTATCTTAGTTATTTCACTTGCTGTTATCGAAGCGCTCGTATAAAAATCTAAAATATTGCTTTCAATGCTAAATCCTTTAAGTCGCTGGACGTACATCTCTCTAGTAATTGTGGAATTATTGGAATTATACACAACTTTAATCTTAAGTTCTTTTAATGCTGTAATCACTTTATCGCTGTCAAGTATTAGTTTATCTCCTCTGTATATTACTCCATCTAAGTCAAAAATCGCTAACTCGATATCTTTAAGCTGTTCAATTAATTTTCGCATTGTAAATTAGTAAAGCCTTCTCCCCTAAGTGATGTGTAATTTGTTTAAAACCATCCAATTGGTAATCCTAATAGAAAAACGAGGAATTGTATACCTATCGGTATAAATATAGGATTCAATATGTTATCTGCGGTAACAGCTGGTAAATAATCAGTTAAAAAGAAAATTAAAGCGCCCATTAAAGCATACACCGGCCCTACGAACACAAAACCAATAACATACGCTACTAAAACGCCCGCAACAAAACCCTCTACAGATTTTACTTCTTCATTCCTAAGCGTGATTTTGTGTTTGCCATATCTTTTTCCAATTATGGCGGCACTAGCGTCAGATAAACACGCTATAAGGATTCCAGCAAAAAAAACGAAAATGTCAATGATGTCTGCCATATATAACATATAGGAAAAGATAATACCCGTAATGATGTAAATTTGCGGTCCCGCTGCGTTTTTTTCCTTGTTTCTCAACATAGATTTAGTTAAAAAATTAAAAATTGAATATTCGGGCCCCCAAACGATTCGAATTATGTCTGATACAATAACAAACGCTAAAGCGCCAATTAGCGCAAACATAGTAATCTCAACTACTGCTTGAGGATCTCCAAACACGAAAGGATAATTAGATAAATCACCCCATATAAAATTATATGACGGTTCAAACTGTTGAATCATAGTAATGATACCGTCATTTACTAAGGATGTCAGTGGCGGTAAAGCTAAAAATCCAAAGAACGCAATAAGTAATAAAAAACCTGAAAGATGGAAGCTTTTTCGAATTAACTCCATCTTAAAAGGGATATCATCTTTATATGGGTTTTCTTGAGTCATCTTCTTGATATATCTTCTCAAGATTGATTCTTTTCTTGAACCAACTTTACCATTATCTGTTTCTCCCCTCATCCTCTTAATATCACCCCGAATAATAGTTGTAAAGATGAGATTAAAAACCAGAATCATAAAAATCCACCACACCATAAATCCATTAAAAGGATAGCTAAAAAATCCGCCCCCAACTACAGAGTTGTAATATCCAAAAATTAAGTAGCATACGCCGCAAAGAATTGAGGAAATTCCACCGTAAGAGTTTTTGGCTCTATAACCCTTCACTCCAATATAATACATCAAACACATTAAAACGAAGAAAAATAGCGTAAAAGTTGTGTCGTATAAACTTTCCACAAAATCCCAATAATAATAATAATCCATGATAGCAACACATTTGGTTAGTTTAATTATTTTTATAATTAATCATCAATTAATTATTCTTTTATTTATACATATAGCATTAAAATCGAGTTAAACCTAAGAAAGGCTACTATGTAAATAATTTTTTTTACGAAAAATAAGAAGACTAATATCATTTTCACTGAGAGGTGGAGATTTTGTGTGCGCCACATCCTACCTTTATCCACATATTATAAATTTTAATAAACCAATAATATACAAGATTTTTATATAGATAACAAATAATAATGAATAATAAAAAAAAAAATAAATAAATACTATTAATCTATTTAAATTATAAGCTAAAAATAATCTCAATAGTATTCTATTAGTTTATATCTAGCTATTAAAATCATTATATACAGAGAAGGAGAAATTGTCAGTAATGGAGTCTGTCGATACCTTAGATGATCTTTTGAAAAAATTACTTGGAGCAATTCCAGAAGTAAAATCTGCTGCTATTGTGTCTGCTGAAGGGCTTCCTATTGCCTCTGCACTCCCCCAAGGGGTAGATGAGACACGTATTGCTGCGATGACCGCGGCGCTACTCTCCTTATCCGAAAGGGCAATTATAGAAATGGGAAAGGGAGAATTTGATCAGCTTTATATTAAAGGTAGCGAGGGTTATCTTTTAGTAATGCAAGCGGGCCAAAATGCGGTTTTAACCGTTTCTACAACTAAAGATGTTCGACTTGGGTTAATTTTGTTAGATTGCAGGAGGACATGCGAAAAAATAGCTAAATTGATTTAAATTATCCTCTATCTCTAAGCAAGCCTAATACCTTCATAATTTAATGTTTTAATTAGTCAAAACCACAAATTATTAATTTTATGCTTAATTTTGTTTTTATAACACTAATTTTTATTAGCTACATTATTAATTAAAATAACCGGTGTACTGAAATCTTTAAGGTGTTCTACATAAATGTTTAAATTATATTCCCTCTCTACAAAATGTGAAATTCCCCCATTTTTATTCGATCAACCTAAGGCAACCAGCGCAAGAATTATTCTTAGCGAGGAATACGAGGGTATAATTACTAGAGATTATGGATTTATTATTGCGATCGTTGATGTACTTGAGGTCGGACCTGGAATTATCATTCCTGGAAACCCTAACACTTTTCACCAAGTTGAATTTTCCATCCTCGCATTTAAACCAAAGCTTGGTGAGGTGGTGGAGGGAGAAGTCGTAGAATTGGTAGATTTCGGAGCATTTTGTCGACTTGGGCCATTAGATGGATTAGTTCATGTTTCACAAATTTGCGACGATTATATATCATACGAACAAGTAGGAAATCGATTTATAGGTAAAGAGACTGGAAAAATACTAGAAGTCAATAATGAAGTAAGAACTAAAGTAATCGCAGTTTCCTTAGGCACTGGGCGTAGTGGTAAGCTTGGCTTAACGATGAGGCAGAAATTTTTAGGAAAACTCGACTGGGTTGAAGCTGATGTTGAAGAAGAATATGCAGCTATCGAGGCAAAAAAGTCAAAAGCTTCAAAGGAAGAGGAACAAGAAGAAGTCAGCGAGGAATAAATAATGAAAAAACTCGAAAAAGCTTGTAAGAATTGCCACCTGATGACTAAAAATCCAACGGTTTGTCCAAAATGTAAAACACATAGTCTTAGTGATGATTATACAGGTGAAGTTATAATAATTGACCCAACTAACTCGGAAATGGCGAGTTATCTTAAAATCCATTTTCCGGGAAAGTATGCTTTAAGAGTTCGCTAAGCTAGGCTTTTATATAAATAATTTTTGTCTATTAAATATCACATCATCATTCCTACGAATTTATCTACTACTTTTTGAATTCTTTTCTCAACATCAACCATAACGATTCCTTCTGGGATTGATTTCCTTGAATCCGTGACTGGTGGTTGACCGTAAAAGACTAAATTCTTTACCTTATCGTTGAGAGCGATGCTTAAAACCAGCGGTAAGACGAGTAGATCCTCCTCCCCTACGGTAACCCTCAATAAAGTTCTCCTTTTGGATTTAACTATTTCATCTAAAATGGTAAAGCTTTCTTTCTTTATCCCTCCCTCAGGGTTTTCAAATTCAATAATTTCTTCAAAAAAATCATCAATCTCTATCTTAATATGATTTCTTTGAGTTTTTTCGTCTACAATGCAGAGTAAAATTAAGGGTTTTAAAAAGTTACTTGCGAGGAAATCTTGTGTTACTATATCACCTACTAAATAAACTGATACTTCAAAACCTTTCTTTAGGTATTCTTGTATGGTCTTTTCTACCTCAATAATCGTTTCTTCTCGGGTTCCTGCGTATAATTTGCCTAACGGCTGAGAGAACTTGTGTCTTTCATTCGGTGGAATCTTTAAATTGTCATTCAATTTTTTTACTCCTATTTTATTCACTTTGTTTTTACGTAGAGTTTTACTGTTATAATAAATAACAATACCCATAATAATAAGCTAATTATAAATATCCAAGCGTAGATTCCAACTAATATATTTCCTAAGGTTAAAAAAATAATGAGCAAGAAAATTATTAAAATTATTTCGATGAGCATTCAAACTCTTGCTTTCTTAGTAGACCTTTTAATTTCAGCCATTGTTTCCTAATAAAAAAGCAAAATTTTATTTTTCAATATACTTTTAATCTTTTATAACTCAGAATTATCTTTAAATTAACTGATTAACTGAGAATAACTGTTGTTAAAAGACTCGAAATGTCGTTCAATATTGAAATTTTAGAGGAGAAGAAAAACCCGGTAATCGATCGTACTGAGGTTAAATTTAGAATCGAACATTTAGATGCCAGTACTCCTAATAGGTTAGAAGTGAAAAAGAAAATTGCAGCTATGAAAAACGCAAAAGAAAAATACACTATTATTCGAAAAATTCAGACTCAATTCGGGAGCTCGTACGATATTGGATTAGTAAACATTTATCAAGATTCTAAAGAGCTTCAATTCTATGAGCCTTTCCATATTCAAGTAAGGAATTTACCAAAAGATACTCGCTCAGAGATTTACAAGTTAAAAAAGAGAAAAGAACCATTTAATCACTTATTTGAATACGATTAAAATTACTTATAAAAGAATGAATTAAAATGACAAACGCATCAAAATATTATAAAACTGAGGATGGTAAATTAGTAAGGACTCATCGTGTGTGCCCCAAGTGCGGCCCATCGTATTTTCTCGCTGACCATTACGATAGATCTTCATGCGGGAATTGTGGATACACTGTTTTTAAAAGGAAAGGAAAAAAAGGAGCAGCTACAGTCGCTCGAAGTGGAAGATCACCTCGAAAACGTACTAAGTCAACCTGAATATAATCAGCAGCAAATTTTCTTTCTCTTTCATCGTTTCTTTTATAGCATTTACTAACATAACTATATGCATTTTAGGCGAAATTTATGAATTTGAAGAACAATCTAACGCTTGGAATCGAATCCACGGCACATACCTGGAGTGTTGGAATAGTAGAATTCAGTGGAAAAGTTCTCAGTTTAGTGAACGACATGTTCATTCCTGAAAAGGGGGGAATTCACCCAATCTTGGTAAAGGAGCAACATTTAAACAATTTTATGGGAATAATCAATAAAGCTTTAGACAACGCTTCGGTTTCAATTAAAGATATTGATCTTATAGCATTCAGTAAAAGCCCTGGTTTAGGACCAATTCTAAAAATAGGCGCTCATGTTGCGAGAATGCTTAGTCAACTTTTAGGAATACCGATAGTTGGTGTAAATCATTGTATCGCCCACATTGAAATCGGACGATTTTTGTGCAAAATAGATGACCCCCTCACTTTATATGTTTCAGGAGGAAATACAATAGTTAGTGCTTATGAGTCTGACCGTTATCAAATATTTGGAGAAACGTTAGATATCCCAATCGGTAATTTAATAGATTCATTTGCTCGTGATGTTGGGATACCCCATCCTGGTGGTCCAAAAGTTGAAACCTTAGCTCGAGAATCAGATAAATACTTACACTTGCCGTACGTTGTAAAAGGCATGGACCTATCCTTTTCTGGGCTCTATTCTGCAGCTAAAAGGTTAATTGAATCAAAGGACTATGAAAATAAATACACCCTAAATGATGTCGCTAATTCGCTTCAAGAAACAGCGTTTGCCATGCTTACTGAAGTGACCGAAAGAGCCTTAGCTCACACGGGAAAAACTGAAGTATTGTTAACAGGCGGAGTGGCTGCTAATAAACGATTACAAGAAATGGTTAAATTCATTAGTAGAGAGCATGATGCAAGATTTGAGGTTGTTCCTCTAAAATACGCAGGAGATAATGGGGCCATGATTGCGTGGACGGGATTTTTGAGGTATAAGTCTATTGGAGGTAATAACATCTCAGAAACCCAGATAAACCCGAAAGAACGAATGGATCAAATAACAATCCCATGGAGATCAAAGGTGTTGCATTAAATTGTCGAACGAGATTATTGTTGAAAAACTCATTCACAAGGGAGCAGAAGCTAGTCTCTATTATGGTTCTTGGTTTGGAAAGGAAGCTATTTTTAAAAAGCGAATTCCTAAGGGATATCGCATAGAACAAATCGACAAGATTGTTCGCTATAATCGGACTCTTAACGAAGCTAAAGCACTAATTAGAGTTAAAAATTATGGGGTGTTGGTTCCTCCTGTGTACGAAATTGATATTGAAAACTCGACAATCGTAATGAAATACATTAAAGGTGAAAAATTAAAAGATATTTTATATTCCTTAACTACCTCAAAGAAAGTGCAATACTTAAAAGAAATAGGAAAAGCTATAGCGTATTTGCATAAAAATGGTCACATTCATGGTGATATCACTACGAGTAACATAATCTTAACCCCATCTCAAGATTTATTTATTGTTGATTTTGGCTTACACAACTATTCTGATTCAATTGAAGATAAAAGCACTGATCTGCACTTATTTAAGAGAGTTTTGATATCTTCTCATGGAAGCGATTTTTTCACATGTTTTGACGCTTTTCTTGAAGGTTATCGTGAGGGTTATGGGATCAAAAAAAGAGATGAATGTAAAAGTATCCTAAAGAATATCTCAATAATTGAAACGAGAGGCCGGTACGTAAAAAAAGAAGATAGATTGTAAAAATAAAATTTTTTCAATCGACCTTAAAATGATAGCATTAATTGTTCATTTTAAAGATAAAGGCATTAAAATTATTTACATCTGATATAGAGCCCTTTAAAAGCCTCTAAATTCAGAGAGATAATTTTATATACAAGTTTAACTTATAATTTATTATTAAAAAGTTGGATTTAGTTAAGGGTTAATAATATAAGATAACTTTTCTTACCAGTTGTTACGCTTTTCTGAACTTCATTTTGAAAATTAATAACTTTAGTGAATTCAATTTTGCCGAAACCTAATAAAGAGAAAAAACCCAGGATGCAAAATATTACTATCAATATTCCTGATATATATGATGTCAATATTCAAAAATTAATTAAATTAAAAATCGTTCCTAGCAGATCTGAATGTATCAGGATCGCATTAAGAGAATTTTTCCACACTGAATATAAAAATATGCAGTTATTAGGATTTTTTGAAGATTAAAAAAGAAATAGTGTTAAAAAAATTATCGTCTTTTACGAATTTTACGTGCTTCTCGTTCTACTTCCCGTAAAATCACGATATCACTAACTTGTATTGGACCCTTAACATTTCTTGTAAGAATTCGATTTCGATCTGGGCCTTCAAGAATCCTTACTTTAATTTGGCTGATCTCACCGGTTAATCCCGTTCTACCAACAATTTGAAGGACTTCAGCGGGAATTGAATAATCTTGCGTTACTCTACCTTTTTTTGATTTGTCTATTTTTGCTAAGATGTTTCACCAGATTATTTTTTTAATGCTTCTAACTTCTTTATAATATCCTCTAAAGCTTTATCGTTTCCAGTTCCTACATTCTCAATTGCAATGGCAGAAGAAGCAATATTAATACGGGCCGCATTTCCTAATTCTTTTTTCGTGGATACATAACCGTATGGAATTGACTTTTCTTCGCATAACAATGGAACGTGAAATAAAATTTCTGGTGGACTAACATCCTCTGCCATGATAACGAGTTTCGCAAGACTCCTTTCTATTGATTTCGTTACTTCATTCATCCCTTTCCTTATTTTCGCATCTCGCGTTCCGGAAATCGTAGATAAAGCGTCTTTAATGCCATTTTTTAACGCATCAGGTACTTTATATTTTATATAGCTCATTTTTTTCTCCTTCCAATATATATTCTTAATATATTATCATAAATCATCGATTTTGATGTTGTATGTAATAATTGATATAAAATAAAATTTTTGGTTTGGAATAACAGTAAAATTTTTTTAGAATCCTTCTTTTAATTACCTATAATGATTATCCCAATTCGCTGCTTCTCATGCGGCAAAGAAATAGCTTCCCGTTACAAACCCTATTTAGAACTATTAGAAAAAGGCGAATCTGCAAAGGAAGCTTTTAAAAAGTTGGGTCTCGAAAGATTCTGTTGCCAACGCATGATTGTTGGACATGTAGATTTAATAGATGATCTTTTGAAGTTCCCAAGATTGCAGTAATCTTAAAAAAAAGAATAGATTATAGATTTATTAGCTTTAAAAGATGTATTTTACTCTTTCTTAGCCAACTGAATTCCATATTCTTTACATTTTGATAAATCTTCTTCTACAATTGGACCTTTCATTCCACCAACTTTTATCGATAACCCAGGAAGGGCCATGGTTGAATTTGGAAAATTCTCACCTATTTGCTTTTCCATCTTCTTAACAGCTTTTTCAAAGTCGCCTTTTATGTAGGTGTCAAAAGCAGCAAATGAACTGGCTTTTACGCTAGCACTAGAAAGATTTTTTATAAACTTTTTAATGCTCTTTGTATAGGTTCCCACATGGTTAGGAGAGCCAATTAATATTAAATCGTAAGTTTTATCTTCGCTAAGATCAAAATCTTTTACATTCACTACCTCTGTTTCGTTGCCCTCAACTGAGTTAATACCCTCAGCGATTATTTCACCACATTGCTGAGTATTTCCATGTTTTGTATCGAAAACAATTAATACTTTCATTATAAAATTTACCTTTTACAAAATTTAATTATTGTTTTATTTATAATTACAATAAGTATTTAATTGTATTTATAAAAATTTTTAATTTTATAGGAATTGGTAGTTAAAATAATTGTTAAAGTCTTTCGTACATTGTATTTTCGTCATTCTTTGCCATATAATGCCGTCCATCTGACTTTACGAGGGTTTCTTTTTTGAACCAATGTAGCAACTCTACATTTATGAGTACAAAAGGTATAGATTGTCCCATCTTTTTTAATATACATGTGTCCTTTGCCGATTGGGATATCATAAC
>JAGXNS010000052.1 GCA_019894855.1 Promethearchaeota archaeon | reverse complement strand
AGGTTATACAGAACCAATTCCAGTAACTTTTTTCATTGAAGTTAATCCAGTACCGACTCAACTTAGTGTATTTAATTATGTATCTCAAACCAATTATACATCAAATGAAGAGTCTGAATATTGGAATGAAGCTATTAATTTTACGGTATTTTATTATAGAGAAGGAGATTTCGACGCAAAACTAAAAGATGCTACATTATCATATGAGTGGGCCTTCGGTTCTGGTCCAATTTTGCAAGATCCTCTAAAACCAGAAGGATATTATTATTTTGAACTAAATACTTCTGATTCTCCAAATGTAGGTCGGTATCAAATTAAAATTTCAGCGCAACTCCAAAATTATACAACAATTACAGATTTTGATTTTTTCATTGAAATTTTAACTAGACAAACATACATTAATGGAAAAAATACGCTTGAGTATATTTCTAAAAATCTATATATCGAAGATGCGTATAATTTTACCTTTGATTATACTGACGTACTTAAAAATAATGAATTAATTGGAGATCTAGATGTTGCTGCTTTTACATGGAATAAATTAGATGATGATGGAATACCTCTTAATGGAACAGAATACTCAGGTATTGGCACACTATTGCAAAATCCAGATAATTCTTATACTTTAGATTTCGATACAGAAACAAGAGAAGTCGGAGAATACTCTATTTTTATAACCTTACACAAAAGTAATTACGAAGTAGGGAATTCATTAGTTTCATTAAGAATTATAAAAAGAGCAATCACGATCAGTTTTAGCGCCACAGGTCTCTCAGGAAGTCAAATAAATGTGGTTCAGGGAACAAGTGTAGAGTTTACCCTTACTTTATATGATCCTACAAATGGAAATCAATTGCTAACTGATGCTGATGTAACCCTTAAGATTGGAACTAATGAAGATAATTTGACTGAAGTTCAAGAAGGAGTTTATGCATTCACTTTTCCAACTGAAAATATAGAGGCTTTCATTATGCCAGTAACTTTACAAGGGCTAATTACTATTGAAAAAGAAAATTATAACATCGAAACAATACAACTTTCTATTATTGTTGGTATGCCAGAAATTTTTCCAGGATTTCCAATGTTTTACTTTCTGATGATTGTTGGCGCTGTTATTGCAGTGGTTGGTAGCCTTGTAGCTTATCGACAAATACAAAGAGCAAGAATACCTACATTTGTAAAGAAAGTAAGAGAAATGAGTAAGAACATAAAGGGAAGAAAATCTATTTCGGAGTCGCTTTTATATCCATCGAAAAATGAGTTCATTGTAAAGAAACTTGGAGACAGATGGGAAGTGCTTGGGTTATCTTTGAACGAAATTTTAGGCCTCGATGCAAAAAGAAAAAAGAAATTACCAGAAACAACTGATTTTGAAGGAGGTAATGTGTAAATATGCCAGTCGGATTAGTAGTAATGAGATGGGACGAGAGAGTTGGTACGGAAATCTTAGCAAAATATCCCGAAGAGATCGTCATCACGGATAAAACTCTTATGCAAGTTTATAGTACGCACGAGTACAGTGGGGAGTCTGGAATGATAAGTCTAATGGTAGGATCGTTAAACATTGCATCCTACTACACAGGTCCCGAGAAAGGTTATTATATCCTTATGCTTTTAAACCTTGACGACGACCCTGATGCGTACGAAGGTGGATTAGCTGACGCGTCTAGAATAATCCTACAAAATCTTGAAGATGACGCCTATCTAAGTATGATCCCTTCACTATTTAGAAGATTGTCTGTGTATCCTACGTTGAATAGCGAACAACAATTAGCAATGACGTACCAAGACGAGATAAAAAGGATGATTATCAATCGCTTACGAGAAGAGGGTACAGTTTCGAAATCAGAATTAATGGTATGGTTAAAAGACAGATACAAACAAGGATTCGTCGATTTAGAAAGCGTCCTGATAGAATTGATTAAGCGGGAATTGATAAAAGAAACATCGGTTAAAGGAATGCCGTCAGAATTAATTTTTCTGACCAACGATGTTTTAATGTTACGAGTTCCCCCAGTTCAACTGCTCAAGGATCCTGCTGATAGAGGGTTACCTTCGCAATTAGCGTCGGATTATAGGACTGAAACTAAAAAATTCTTTCTAAACTATAGACCATCAGATCAAGATAACTTAAGATTGATTGAGATCATTATCAACCCTCAAGTCTACGAAACGCTGCGTTTATTGCGAACTGCGATCGTCACCAAGAACGATCTTGAGAAACTGAAAAAGAAGGGCGTCGATGATATAGACGAAGTGTTGAAAATGCTATGGGAAACTCAAATGATTCAGGTGTTCCAGGACGATAAAAACAACGAATATTACGCATTGTTATCAGATTTTTACATCGATAAAGTATTTCCTAAGTATTTACTTAATATTATCAAAGCAGAATACGAGAAGAAATCTAAGGCAGATCAAGTGTTATTAGAATACTTAACCGTGCTGGAGAATACGTATTTAAACTTAAAAACTGCAGTAAAAGCTGAAGAATAAATCTTAATTTTTTTTTTTACTTTTTTTTGTTTTTTGTTTTATACCTATTAGGAGAACAAATACATTTTTCAATATTCTAATATTCATTTCTTCGATATAATTATGGCACCCGAAGAAGAATTATTTGAAAGTTGTAAGCAGTATTTGGATACTCCCGAGGCACTGGGTTTAGATGGTATTGATTTGGAGAAGTATATTATCGCGTCTTATACTATTAAGCGCCCTAAGGGAATGAACGTGAATTATTTATCCCGATTTGCCGCGATTGAACAATCTACAGGAACATGGGTCAGAGTACCTGCAGAAACGGAGGAAGTACGAAAGAAACACGTTGCAAGAGTGCTCGGAGTCTACGAGCTACCTCACTTAGAATATATTTTACCCAAAGATATAAAGGAGAGAATTTATTTCGTTCAAATAGGTTTTCCTATAGTGAATATTAAAGGTTGTGGTATTCCAATGCTATTAACATCAGTTATTGGAAATATCAGTCTTACACATGGACTGAAATTAGTAGATCTCGCATTTCCAAAAGAATATTTAAGGGAATTCAAAGGTCCAAAATTCGGAATTGACGGTCTCCGAAAACTCTTGAAAATACCCGAACGCCCTTTACTAAACAATATGGTAAAACCATGTACGGGACACACTGCAGATGTAGCTGCTGATTTAGTTTATAAAGCCGCAGTAGGAGGTTGCGATGTTGTCAAAGACGACGAATTGATTTCAAATCCATCCTTTAATACTTTGGAAGATAGAATAGTTAAAGTCATGGAAGCAGTCGACAGAGCAGATTCAGAAAAAGGAGAAAAAACGCTTTATACTATAAATATTACAAGCAAGTTTCCAGATATGTTTGAATTCGCTGATAAAATGATCGAGTTAGGCGCAAACGCACTCATGATAAATTATCTCACTGCAGGTTTTGAAGCGCTAAGAGCTATTGCTGAGGATCCATCTATTAAGGTACCGATTTTAGGCCACATGGATTTTGCTGGCGCGTATTTTGGTGGTCACTGGACAGGGTTAACAAGTATGATTACTCTTGGAAAATTGCCTAGAATGTGTGGAGCGGACACAGTCGTAATTCCAGCCCCTTATGGAAAAGCAGATATTTTAGACGAACGATATGAACAAAATTTAAAGGTTTTAAGGTTTCCATTTCAACACATAAAACCTACGTTACCTATGCCAAGTGGAGGTATTACGCAAGGTATGGTTGAAAAAACTATGAAAGAAGCCGGAAAGGATATTCTTATAGGGAGTGGTGGAGGAATTCATAGCCATCCAGATGGACCAACTGCGGGCGCAATAGCCTTTAGACAAGCGATTCATGCTGTAATGAACGGAATTGAGGTTAGAAAATACGCAAAAGATCACGAAGAACTAGGTAAAGCACTGGGAGTATGGGGCACTGGAAAGACAGCTTTAATTGAATAAATTTTTATTTTTTTATTTTTTTTATCTCAAAGCGATTTATTGGATTTATTTATTTAACAGAACTCTACAATTTGGGTTAAAAATTTCACTTGTAACATTTTCACTTATATCATTCCCCCGAAGATCTAAAAACTGAAGATTTGAAAGCTGATTTATATGATCCAAATTTTTTAGATCACTAATCTGATTATTAAGTAGAACTAAATGTGTCAAATTATTGAGTTCATTTATTCCCTCCAAATCTCCAATTTGATTATTTGAAAGGTCTAATGTTTTTAAATGCTTTAAATTGCTTAATCCTGTTATTTGAGGAAGGTTTCGGATGTTGTTTTTCCATCCCCATGGTGTTCCTTTTACTTCAAATTCAAGGTAATCGGAAAGGTCTAATTTATCAATCAATAATCGTTCATCATCTAATTCGAAATAAACATTTGGAATTTCTTCAATTAAGTTTTTTATGGTTAAAAAATTGATAAAGATTGCTGAAAGTTGTTTGTGAGATAATTTACTAATTAGGTTTCTTTTGAAATATGATTTTAACGCTTTGCGATATTTTTTATTCCCATAACCTTTGTCAACATTCAGATATTTTATATCTTTAATCTTTTTTACTTGTTCAAATAAAACAAACTTCGACTCGGTTGTGTGTATCTTAGCTAGTGAATTCACTACTGTTATTAAGCAATAATAGGAAGTTTCGTGTTGGATAACCCATTGAAATACAGGAAGACTGATTTCAAGAAAATTAGCGCTTATATACTTTGCTGCGGCATTTCTTATAATTTCACTTGAGTCTGAGAGAATTAAATTTTCAAAAAACTCAAACAAGGGTTTTATCTTTATGTTTAATGTATTAAGAATAGTGATGGCTTCTAATCTAGATTTTTCTTCGTCGTATTTCTCAATTGCTGAGGTTAACAGTTTTATTGCTGTAGATTTATCTATGCGTTTGTTATTATAATCTTTTAGTATGGTTTGAGGATTTACATCCATGATGAGTATAATTTAAAATAATTAGCTTTACATTTAGATGAAGTGAAAATTTTTAATTCAAAAATAAAGTAGTTTTATTTTATTTATTTTTTTTTGTAAATTTACGTTCTTTTATCTTTCTCATTAATTCTTTGATTTGAGATTTTAATTTATTAAAAGGTCTCAAATTACCTGAAAAGGGTATATTTATCCCGGAATTCAATATCGGCTCTAGTTTAGCTTCTACAATGTCAATATTCTTTAAATTTCCTTCGCTCAAACATGAAAGGAAATAATCGTTTCTGTATTTTTTAAACGTAAGAAAACGATAATTTTGAAAACCTAATTTTACTGCTATCCAACGAGGGTAAGCACCAGTGTTTCCTAGCGTGTTTGCTGCTATTGCTTCTATTTTTGCTGTTAGTAATGATTCTTTCATTTCAATTTCTTCTGCTGGATCTTCAAATTCACCCGGAACTTTTACATCTAATCTATCCTCATCGTCAAGCAAGAGTGAAATGACACCAATCGACATCGATGACAATCCAACATAGTCTAATCTAAGCCAATCCTCCACATATGGAATTTCTTGATCTGAAAATACCTCTTGTAATTCCAAATATTCTTTCAAAATAAAGATCAATTTACCTTTAAACTTATTTTCGATATCGTACTTCTCATATTTACTTAGGCTATTTACATCTTTATCTTGTATTAAATCTGAAAAATGTTTTGCCATTTGTTCAAGAACCCATTTTCCTTTTTTATCGGGGAATTTACCAAGGATAACATAAATAATATCGTTCTTCTCAAAGAACTGGCACTTTTCTTCTTCGGTATTTTCAGATATAAGGAGCATTTTATCGAGATCTCCACCTAGTATGCTAGTAGCTATGAAATCCAAATTATTTGTTAATTCCAAGAAATAGAGCCATTTCTTATTGCTGACAAACAATTGAGTTCTATCTATCGATGTTATTCCACAGAACTTAATATATTCATTATCTCCATCTAATTTAATAAGATCATCGTCCAATGAAATATTTTTATCCTTTACTTTTTTCCTTACACCCGCTAATTTTTTTGCTGCTGTTTCCTTTTTAGGTACGAATTCTTGAGGATTGAGCTTTTTAAATTCCTCTTCCGTTGAATCTTTATATTCGAAGATATTAGCCAAAAATCTTCTACATCTAGGGCAAAGCTTGTCTTTTGGAAAGGGTTTCACCAGCTTATAATTGCAATATTCACACTCAATACGATCTCCCTTTGGATTAAAGAAAGGATTTGGAATTCAAAACCAACTCGAGAACAATTTTATTTTCTTTTGGAGTATTAAATCTAATAAATAATTATTGATTAAAGTAAATAAAAAATTTTGCAAATACTCAAAAAAATCATAAATATTTCTTAGCAATAGATGCAAAAGCTTCTAGAAATTTAGCATTTTCTTCTTCTGTTCCAACAGTTATTCTAATGTAATTGTAGAGACCAGGCTTACTGAAATGCCTTACTAAAATTTTGAGATCTTTTAAATCCCATAGAAATTTTAGTGTTTTTGATTTGTCATCAAATTTAACAAATATAAAATTCGCATCTGACGGCAACACGCTAATTCCATTATAACTATTCAATGCTCCTGATAGTTTATTTCTTTCTGCTAATATTTTTTTATTCTGTTCGTACACTTTATTCTTGTGTTTAATACATGAAAGTGCAGCTATTTGCGCAATTTGATTAGTGTTAAACGGTAATTTAACCCTATTCATCTCTTTAATGATCTCAGCATCAGCTAACGCGTAACCAATCCTCAATGAAGCAAGAGAAAATGTTTTTGAGAAACTTCGGCAAACAATTAAGTTTTTGACATCCCTCAATAATGGCAGACATGTAGAATCGGAAAAACCGGCGTAGGATTCA
Organism: Promethearchaeota archaeon; assembly: GCA_019894855.1. GTDB lineage: Archaea > Asgardarchaeota > Lokiarchaeia > Sigyniarchaeales > SOKP01 > SOKP01. The sequence continues at coordinate 8,951 of JAGXNS010000052.1, read as the reverse complement.
TCTACTACAACAATTCCAGGAAAATTATAACATATTTTCAGGATCGTATCGTTATCATATGATTTCCCATTAGGATCGTTTGGAGAATTAATAAACAATAGTTTTCCTTTTTGGTCATATACGCTTTCAGGTATACTGAAATCTTCGTTTAATTTTATTTCATTTATTTTAGCGTTATAAAGATTGGCTAAAACAGTATATAAGCCGAAAGTAGGGTAAAATATAACTACTTCATCTCCAGAATCTACAAACACTTTGAAAATTACATCTAAAACATCTGCTGAACCATTTCCTAAGAAAACTGTGTTTCTATTAGTTAAAGTGTTTTTATCCCTTAATAGTTGGTTGAGAATCGCCTTACGAACCTCAAGAGCACTTGAATCTGGATATACTCTTAGGATGTCTTTGTTTTTTATTGCTGCATTTATATCCAAGAGTATTTCTTCTATTGGGGGGTATGCATTTTCATTAATATTTAATTTTACCCAATCTTCTCCTTCGGGTAGTTCACCCGATTCAAAAGCTTTGTATCTGGTTAAGTTTTCTCTAAATAATTTTTCTAATTCCATATTTAATCCCGAATTTTTAAGTATAGATTAACTGCCAGTCAAATCTTAATTCATTAATATTTTATATAACTTAATGCTTACATTTATTTTTTGTCTTTATCCTAAGTTTTTTTAAGCGGTATAAAAAAGATAAAAAACTCAATTTTTAAATGTATGAAACCTATTAATTTTATAATATTATTTAAAGAAGTTTGATTTAAGATGGATTTCGCTATAATGTTCAAAGTCTTGGAAGGGGGAGTAAGCGAACCAATTAAGTGGTCAAAAGACCATTTAACACCAGAGAGTAACATTATTATTTTAGATGAAGGATCTTCTTCAGTTTTTTTATGGTATGGCGCCAAACAAGGTTTAGTTTCTAGACGAACTGCCCTTCGGCAAGCAGAATCACTTAAAGGACACGGTTTTTCTGTAGGAAAAAGCATTGTTGGAAGAGATATTAAGGCTTTAAGAGAAATTGATCAAAGAAAGATTGGAAGAGTTCCAGAAATCGACGAACTAAATGATGAATTACAAACTCTCCTTAATAGAGGATTCAAATACTTGGATGATTATACTGTTACTTTTGATTTAGATGGAACTTTTCCCTCAGCAGTTAAACCGGCATCTAAACCCGTTTCATCGGAAGAGCCAATACCTGAGCCAATAACTAGATCTGTAGATAAACCAGAACCCGTAGTAATTAAAACGCAACCGGCACCAGTAAAAGAAGAAATGAAACGCGCTTCAGAATATGACACTGAACCTGATCTTCCTAAGGAAACTACCCCTATTAGTAGTAAAACAATTATGAGTACTCCAGAACCTATCATAAAACATGATCCTGCACCGAAACCTAAATTAGGCCTTTCAATACAAGCAAAAATAGGATTTGTTTTGATTGGGGTTTTAGATCACTACAATGATATTTGGATTTCAAAAAAAGAGGATGGCAGCTATTCTGTCGAACATATGGACGGAAAAGTATGTGAGTTTTCGAATTCTGAAGGAAAGATCAAATTCTCTCCTGACTCGTTTAAAGGGATATCTACTAATATAAAAACCGAAATTCAGAAAAAATTTGTAGAACTTTCAAAATTACTATAGATTTTTTTATTTTTTTTTATATGGAGTTTAAATTTTAAGCTTTTTTCTTACATTATAAGAATTTCGAAAGTGACATAATCTTAATTATAGATAAAATAGTAGAGTTATATTATGAGATTTAAAGCTTTAGCGATCCTTTTTTCAGAACTCGATTCTACTACAAAAAGGCTTGAAATGATTGATAAACTATCGATCTTTTTTGAAAACATAAAAAAAAGTAATGATTTCAAAGATCTTGATAAGATCATTTATTTGTTGCAAGGACAATTAGTTTCAAACATTAAGCAATTTCCAAAAATTGGAATCGCAGAAAAAATGATAATTGAAGCCTTAACTTTGCATTCTGGCATTGAAAAAAAAAAAATAAAGGAAATTTTGATAAAAAAAGGAGATATTGGAGCTACAGCAGAGTTAATACTCGCCAAAAAGAAAAAACAAAAATCGTTGTTTGATTTTAAAGATGAATTGAGTGAAACGGATTCATCACTAGAAATTTCTGAATTATATAATGCGCTACAAAAAATTTCACTTAGCGAAGGAACAGGTTCACATGACGTAAAACTTGGGATCTTACGAGGTTTAATGAGAAAAACTTCACCCTTAGAAACTAAATATTTATTGCGTATAATTACATCAACTCTTAGAGTTGGTGTTTCTACGATGACAATCATAGATGGTTTAGCATTAGGTTTTACAGGAGTGAAAAAAAATAGGGAATCTATAGAAAGAGCTTTTAACTTGCATCCTGATTTAGGAGATATTACTTTAATTTTAGCAGAAAAAGGAATTTCTGATGTTGAGAGGATAGATATAGAATACGGAGTTCCAATAAGAATGATGTTAGCATCAAGAGTTCCTTATGGAGAAATTATTGAAAAAATTGGAAGCCCTCTTATTGTGGAATATAAACTTGATGGTGAGAGGCTACAGATTCATAAAGAATATAATAATGTAAAGTTGTTCTCTCGGAGATTGTTAGATATTTCAAAACAATTCCCAGATGTGTGCCGAATTATCAATGAAAATGTTAGTGCAAATAATGTAATTATTGAAGGTGAAGTCGTAGCTATGGACCATTTTTACGAAAAAATGCTTCCATTTCAAGTTTTAAGTAAACGTCGCCGTAAATATGACATTGCTAATATTATGAAGGAAGTACCTGTATGTTTATTTCTATTTGACATCTTAAAAAGCGATAACGAATCGTTCTTAAGTAAATCTTTCCTAATTCGTAGAAAAAAATTAGCAGAAATCGTTACCGAAAGAGATGAATTACGCTTAGTAGAATCTAAAACAATTAAAAACACTGAAGAAATGCTAGATTTTTTCAAAGAAGCTCGAAGTGAAGGAAATGAAGGCATTATAGCAAAGTCTATAAAGGAGAACTCCGTATATCAAGCGGGAAATCGAGGTTTTTTATGGATTAAATTAAAGGGATTAGAAGGGGGTAAATTAAAAGACTCTGTGGATGTTGTAATAGTAGGTGCTTTCCATGGTAAGGGTCGAAGGACTGGCTTTTATGGAACTTACATTGGAGCGGTGTATGATCCAGTAAGTGGGATGTTTATAGGTTTTTCTAGATTTTTTTCCGGATTGACAGATGAATTGTCAGAATCGTTGACAAAAGATATGGAGAAATATATAACGAAAAAAAATCCGAATAATGTTATTTGTGAAGATATACCCGATGTTTGGTTTGAACCAGAAGTAGTGGTTGAAATAATTGGTGATGAAATAACTGTTTCTGAGAAGTTTCTAACTTTAGGATATTCTATGCGATTTCCAGTCTTCCAGAGATTAAGGCCTGAAAAGGGTCCAAAATCTTCTACTACTGTAGAAGAAATTGACGAACTATATAAAACTCAATGATATTGTTATTTATATTAATTATAAATGAATTTTAACGCCTCGTTCTTCCATTTTCTTTAAAAAGGGAGGAATTATTTCTAAATTATTCTCACTTAAGTATAATTCTTCCAAACTTTCGAGAGATTGAAGAGTTTCAGGAATTTCCTTTAATTTATTTCTCGAGAGATTTAAAATCTTTAAATTTTTCAACTTTCCTATGGTTTTTGGAACAAATACTAACTTATTATCTGATAAGTTCAATATTTCTAAAGAAGTAAGAGAACTAATTGACAGCGGTAGAGTGGATAACTCATTCCTTTCTAAGTCTAATAATTTGAGTGATTTTAATTCAGTTATTTGTTTTGATAATGTTGTTAATAAATTCCAACTTATGTTTAGTTCTTTTAAAGATATTAATGAAGAGAAGGATATTGGTAGATTAGTCAATTTATTATCGTGAAGGTTGAGCTCTTCAAGGTTTTGAAGATTTCCAAATTCTTCTGGTAACAGGCAGAGCTGATTTAGCCTTAGATTCAATAATTTCAACGACTTTAAAGAGGAAATTGAGGATGGGAGCTTTTGAAGTTCATTCTTCCAAAGTGTTAACTCTTGTAAATTTTTTAGCGAACCTAGTGTCTTTGGTAGGTTATTTATATTGTTTATATTTAAATTTAGGGATTCTAAGGAATGGAGATTGCTTATCCATTCAGGAATTTCTGTAATTTGGTTATACCTCAAGGATAAAATTCTTAAGTTGAGAAGGTAGCTTATAGCATTAGGTAACTTAGTCAATCCCTTGAAAATAAAGTTTAGTTCAACAATTCTACAGTCCTCGATGGAATATTTAAGTCTAAAATGTAATTTTTTCAAATACACTAAAGAGTAATAATTGATTAAAATTTCGGCCAATTCACTATGAGAACAATCAATTACATCCCTTTGAGACTTTAGAATTTCTATGCCAATTTTAAAGTCTTTATCTTTAATTTGTTCTATTTCTTGAAGTAAAGCTAATTTTCCAAACGAATCTTCTTTTTTTTCTATGAATTTAAGTATAGAGATTAATGAATTATAAGTGGTACTTAATATTGTAGAAGATTCTTCATGATTGAGAGTCCACCTCATGAGTTTTAATGCTTTATCTTTAAAATTCTGATGTAGCATTAATGCAGCTTCGTTTCGAATTTTAATATCAGAATCAGATATAAGTAAGTTTTCTATGAAGTTATATATTTCTTCTTTTTCAATCCCGGAATTCCCAAATGTATCGTAAATTTTTTTTAAAGTTAGAAGACTTTCGACGCGTTGCTTAGTCAGGTTGCTGTGTTCTATTAATGAAACTAGTTGTTGTACTGCTGTTGAAACATCTATGGTATTCTTATTTACCTCTTCAAAAATTTTAATTGGAGTACGTTCTGTAATGCTATTACCTCGATTATTTATATATTATTAATCCTTTTTTCTCTAATGTATTTAAAAAAGGAGGAATTTCTTCTATATTATTAAAGTTCAAATCTAATATTTTTAAATTTGTTAAGTTCTCAAGAGATTTTGGAAGCAACTTTAAGGAATTTCCCCATAAGCTTAATATTTCAAGAGATGTAAGTGAGCCAATCCAATAGGGTAACTCATCAGTAAAATTATTCCAGCTTAAATTCAATATTTTCAATTTTTTTAAATTACGAAAAGATTCAGGAAGAGTAGATAATTGATTATTCCATAATGTTAATTCTTCAAGTTTAGAAAGTGTTCCAATTGATTCTGGAAGTTCATGCAATTTGTTGTCAAATAAATGTAATGATTCCAAAAAACTAAAAGATCCAATCCATTTAGGAAGGCTTCTCAATTTATTTCCTCCTAAACCTAGATATCTGAGATTTTTGAGGTTTTTAACCCATTTTGGTAGCTTTTCGATACTATTCAGACCCAAATCTAATCGTTTGATTTTGTTATTTCCTTTTAATGATAATTTAGTGTCGTTTAATTTATTTCCATGTAAGTCTAATACCTCCAAATTTAGAATGTTTTTAATTGTTTTTGGGAGGTTTTTTAAGGAATTTGCTCTTAAATTTAAACTTTTAAGTGAATTTAAAGAACCAATGGAAGTGGGTAAATCCCTAATTTTGTTATATCTCAAATTTAATAATCTTAAAGATTTGAGAGAACCAATTGATGATGGAATTGATTTTATTTTATTGTAGCTTAAATCTAATTTAATTAATGATGTTAACAAACCAATAGAATCTGGAATTGTAATTAATCTATTAAATTTAAGGTCGAGGTTTTCGAGTGATGTTAAAAATTCAATGAACTCAGGGAATTTATTTAGTATCGTCCATCCAAATATATGGCTACTAACATCAGATAAATCTAATTGAAGAATCAATCCATCTTTAACTGTGAAATTTATTTGCCCAAACTTATTTTCCAAATCTTTTATTATGAAAGAATTTTCTACAATCCTCGAAAGCGCATAACTCGAGAGGTTATCAAATTCTCCTTTTATATATAGGCCCTGTAAACTTTCTACTATTTTTTTGTTTTTAATTTCTCTAATTTTTTCTATTATCAACGATTTGGATTGCACTGTATCTATTCTGCCTAATATTTTTGATATCGCTACCAAACATTTTAGAGATTCTTCGTGCTTAAATGTCCATCTTAACGGTTCGAGAGCATCATTTAGAAATAATTTTTCAATAATGGAAGCGGCAGCTAAACGTATAGATTCATTCGTATCAGAAATAAGTAAATTTTCTATGAGTTTGAAAACATTATTAGTGTTCGCATTAATTTGAGCCAATAGATTAATGCTTTCTATTCTTGTACTCAAATTATCACTATTCTCTATAATTGAAATTAGTTGATTAATAGCTGAAGTTTTATCCACTTTTTTATTAATATAATTTTTATTAATAAGATATGGAGATGATTCCATTAATCTTCGAAATATAGTTTTATTTTATAGATTAATTATTATATTCAATCAAGTTTTTACAACTTTATTTTATTTATGTTATTTGTCTAAATGCAAGTAGCGATAATTATTCTTTATCGGGTGGATCTCTTCCTAACCACTTCTCGTAAAACGTATCAATATCGGGTAAAAAATTGAATATAACCGGATATCCCGGAGGTACGGCTTCAACATCTAACAAAGTAAAACATTTAGGGCAGAAAAATTCTCGAAGTTCTTCCCACTCCGGATCGCTGCCCATCATTTTAGGATAAAGTTTTTCGATAGATTCAAAAGTGTCCCTTACTCTGATTCTACATTTTAGCTTCCAATTTTTCTGATAATCTCCGAATTCATAACCACAATCACATTTAACTATTCTTTCACCTTCTTTTGCTACGATGTAAAGGTGTTCGTGAAGAGGGAGAAGTATTTTTTCTTTCCAATTGAGTTTCTCTTGAAGAATATCCATAATTTTGTCAAATCGATTTTGATCCTTGCTGCCACTAATAATTAGTTTGAGCTCTTCCCATTTTAAATCACCCTCCATCATTCTTTCTAAAGTTTTTTTATCGACATCCATTTTTTATTTCACCTCCAATTGAAAATCGTCATCCAATTTCCAAAATTCCTTAAACTCTTTACCCCATTTAGTAGACAAACTTAAACTCTCTGAATACATAGTTGATACCGATTCATAAAAATCTCCTTTTAATATTCTATCTCGCTCTTTTTTCCAGAATTCTTCAAATGATAACGATTCGTTTTTTCTCTCCTCCATAATCCTTTTCTTTTGTATTCTTGTAGCTTCGTTATCGATCTCCCATTCATTTTTATCGTCATCAAAGTTAGCGATCACACCATAAACATTTTTCACGATATCCGAGGTATATAATCCCTCATCGAGGTCTTTTTTAACACTTTCTAATTTACGTTCAATTGGATCTCCATAACCTGGCCCCCCGCTCTCGGAAAAATGAATAATGTCGTAGTTTTCGAGCGCAATTGGATAGATTGTGCCTATTGGTATTCTTGTAATATCACCTTGTAGATATCTTTCAAATTCGCCGTTACTTGGATCAGGATCCCCCAATGGATAATCTTGTTTTTGTTGGAAAATTTCTTCTAAATTCGTATTTTTTGCAATTAATCGATAACTCGTAGCGTTAGGATATCCCCCGTGCATTCCGCCGGATCCATGAAAGACTAAACCTTCCCTACCAGCGAAAAATTCTACTTTTTCAGAATTGGCGATGAAGGCAACACCCGCATAATTAGCTCCACCACGGTATTTACCGTGACCTGGAGTATTCGGTTTCACTTTTCGGGATAAATAAGGAATCCCTCCTTGAAATAACTCCCAAGTCTCCACATCTCCGAGATCCGCTTCAGGATTCCACATAGCATATCCCCAATTAAGACCATCTTTAACGGCACTTGCCCCTAACCCTTGACCAGAGATTTCAAATGTCGACAACATCCATCTTTCACCTTTTAATGGTCCAGCTGAATAGATACCCCCACCTTGAATGGAGTCTCCAGTAAATCCGTAACCGGGCACGACTTCTTCTCTAAAACCTCTCGAGAACAAACCGTAGGACATACATTTCATCATAGTTGTATATGCAGGTATTAAATTACCCCATGGAGCTTGATAGGAAAGGTATGGATCTCCTGGATTTGCCCATGATCCCAATGGATAGTATTTTTCTACGGCGTAATAAGCTCCATCATTAACTTTATCACCATAGATCAAAATTTGAGTTAATAACACCCATTGACCACCTTCCATTGCTCCCTTGTCGCAATTAAACGCGTTAGCGCCTGCTGCGCTAGCCCCATCAAACGAAATAGAAAAACCTCCATCTTCCTTTACTATCATTTCCATCGGGTGATTTGATAGCTTATCAACTCTTGCGATTGGTACCCAAGCCTGATCTTTCATAGGAAGGTCCATAAAGGAAGCAGCCCTGTATCTTCCAGGAATTAAGCGCTCTTTTACTCTTTCAAGAACGATTCTTCTTCCTTCTTCAATTGCCTCTCGCATAAATGTTTTGTAATACTTAATTCCTTCTTTTTTTATAAATTCGTAAACAGCATCTCTTATCATTAGATTACCTGCTAAGCGACACTTTTCATCTAATTCCCAATACATTGGACTCCGAACCGATTTTTTGGCACCAATCATATGGTCGCGCCAAATTTTATCGTTAGAGCCAATTTTTCTGCAGGTGTAATATACACCGTCGTCAAATCGTTGGATTGAAGAAACTAAAGTATGGCCGGGTGTGATACCTCCTATATCAATTTGATGAGTGACTCCCCCTGCCCAACCAATTAATTCCTCTTCCCAAAAAATCGGAATGAGGGTTTGTACATCAGTAGTATGGACATTTCCACATTGTGGATCGTTATTTAGGAAAATGTCTCCTTGATTAATAGTTGGATCTTCCTCATATCCTTCTCTAATCATGAACTTAATTCCTTCGCTC
>JAGXNS010000051.1 GCA_019894855.1 Promethearchaeota archaeon | reverse complement strand
ATTATGATATTAAGAATAATTTAAAATTCCTTTGAACATTAAGAGATTCCTAGTTAATAATAATAAGTAGTTCTAAGATAGTGAAAAATGGAAGTTGAAATTTTAGTCATCGGGAATGAAATACTTATTGGAAAAACTCAAGATACTAATTCAAATTGGTTAGCTAAAAGAATTGCTAAATATGGTCACAGGTTAAAAAGGATCACTGCAATTGAGGATGATATTGAGATTATTTCAACAACTCTGCAAACTATTTTAGAACGCAAACCCGACATCATAATTACAACAGGGGGTCTTGGACCAACTTTTGATGATATGACGTTAGCTGGAGTAGCAAAAGGTTTAAATAGAGAGCTGGAAATTAATCAACACGCATATAAGTCTATACAGAGAGCTTACGAACACGCTTACAAAAGAGGAATTCTGAAGCTTGAAGGGATGACGAAAGAAAGAGAGAAAATGAGCTATCTCCCTCAAGGATCAATACCCTTACCAAATATCAGAGGAACTGCTCCCGGAGTTAAATTGACAGAAAGAAATACTACTATTTTTATACTCCCGGGTGTTCCATCAGAGATGAAAGTAATCTTCCAAAACGTCGTTAAACCAATCTTAAAAGAAAAGAGAGGCAAGTTTTTCGAGAAAGGCTTGTTTTTTATGAATATTGGCGAGTCACAGATAGCTCCGCATGTTACTAAAATCGAGAATAAATACCCCCAGCTTTGGATTAAAACTCATCCGAGGATCGGACTCTCATTGGAAGTTGAACTTTCTATAACTGGTTTTAACCTTGAGAACGGAGAAGAATTAGCGGAAAAGGCGTTAGATGAAATGAGAGAAGTAATTTTAAGTTTAAATGGTGAGATAAGGGAGAGAAAATAGAATTATTAATGATTTTACATTATAGATTCTATGGAATCGAATAATTATAATTACATATATTTAGAGTTTAAACGAGGCATTTGTGTTCTTAATTTCAATCGCCACGATAAAAAGAACGCTCTTAGTATGGATATGCGTTCAGAAATCATAGATGCGTTAAACGATCTTAAAGTGAATAAAAGAGTAAGAGGCGTAATATTTTATGGAGGGAAAGATTTTTTTTCCGCTGGTTTTGATAGAGACGAAGTTCAAAAAGTGGTGCAAGGAGAAGGGGATTACGAAGCTTTTATAGAGTCAAATCATCTTTTTCATCAAACTTTATTTGAATTTCCTAAAGTATTGATAGCTGCTATTAATGGATACGCTCTTGCAGGTGCGTTTGATCTTGCAGTGATATGTCACCTCAGAATTGCATCAAATGATGCCTTATTTGGCCATCCTGAAATAAGATTTGGTGCGTGTCCATTATTCTTCCCATATATGAGCCTTGTAGGCCGTGGTAAAGCACTTGAGATATGTTTAAATACGGGATCTAAAGAAAGATTTCTTAAAGCAGAGGAAGCTTTGAAGTTAAACTTAATAAATAAAATTGTTAATGCTGAACAAGTTCTTGATGAGTCGATTAAAATGGCAAAAGAAATTAACAAATCTCCAGAATTTGCAGTTTCACAACTACTTCAAGTTAACAAATTTAATTTCGATAGGGTTAAAGCTTTCGATAGCGAAATTGAAATAATACTAAAGAGTATGAAGTCATTATTAGGAAAATGAATTGAAGGTAGATTTTCACAAGAAATTTTTTACATCATGAGATAATTGTAGTTCCGAATACATCATACGCTACTATTTTTGCTTTAGCACCAGGATATTTTGGGTATTCCTCTCTCGATATTGACCAAATCATCGAATCTATTAGTTCTCCCTCAATATTTTCGCATCTGTTACGTAAAGTGGCTTCGTATACATATCCTAACTTTCTTGGAATTGCTGCACTTTTAATATTGTTTGGATCACAGTGAATTTCTACTCGATTTACGTGTTCTATCTCAAATGCTACTTTAGTGAGAGCAGCGGAGATTTCTGTAGCATATCCTTTATTGATATGATTCACATGAATCCAATACCCAATTTCAAACGCGTTTGATCCAACTCTGGGATGGAGGCCAGTTCCGCCTACTAATTCAGTCTCGTGAGGATCGAAGACGCCATACACAAAATTTTTGCTTAAATCAAAATCGGCACGGAACACCCTTAGGCGTTCTATTTTAACCTTCAGATCTTCAGGCTCGCTTTTTACCCACGGCATCCAAGGTCGAAGATGTTCAACATTTTCTTGAATTGCTTTTTGTAAATAAAGCGCATCTTTGGGATTGTAACACCTAATAACCAAGCGTTCAGATTTGATGCGATATACAGGTCCTAAATAAGTATGAGACATATTAAATGGATATTTTGATCCTTGATAAATTATTCAAAAAAAAACATAATATTGCTAAACCTTGCTCAAATCCTCTTTAAAATAATAAAATTAATTTACAAAAATAATCAGTATAATAACAACTATAATAAATGCTATTATGCAAATAATGGTTTCATAATCTTTCAAATCACTTTTTTGTTTTAAGCTAATTTCTGCTCCACATGAAGGACAATGAGCTGGAACGGGTTGACTGAACATTTTTTGAATTCGATATAACCGTTTTCCACATTTTTCACATCGAGGTCTCATTTTTTGAAAAATCCCTTATATTTTGTAATCTAAATATATTTATAAAAAAATGTTATATAAAGGTTCTATTCCTACCAATAATTGAAAAATCTCAAGCCTTTCATCTCATTGATTCTAGAGCAAAAGAGATTTTTTTAAGAGTAGGTTAAGCAAGAAAAAAAATCATCAAAGCTTAAAAAACTAGTTCGTGTTCAAATTGGAAGTGCGTTTATCATTTTAGAAAACTTGTCAAAAGATCATAATAAAAAATAGCATTTAACACTCTTAGAAAGAATGCTATGTATACATTCCCTCAGGTGGAGGTTTTACTTTGGGAATTCTATTGTTGTTCGAGTAAATTTGCCTTAATATATCTTTAAATCCCCTAAAATTATTTCGCCAGAACAAATCACTTAAATCTATATTTCTTGGATTATAACCTGCTTGATCGTAGATTTTTCTTCTTACTGGATTTATTAATGTATCATAAGCTTCATGTAGTTCTATAAATTTCTCTTTGGCTTCGGGATCGGTTTTATTAAGGTCAGGATGAAATTTTTTCGCTAATCTTCGATAAGCCATTTTAATTTCTTCTTCAGAAGCGTCTTCTTCGATATCGAGAATTTTATAATAATCCTTATTCTTTGCCATTTTAGATATTTTTCTTCTCTTTTGTATTAAGAAGAAAATGAGGAAATATAAACTTAAGTACGAGTTAATATCGAATATTTCCTCTTATAATTTTAAATCTAAAAGTATTTTCAGACATTTCTTTTTAAAAAATTAATTGGGAATGTTTACTTCTTATTACGAGTAAAAAGATAGAAAAAGATTATTTGGTAAAAAATTAGATGCCGTGGAGCAACGGTATTCTCGATAAGCACCCACATATGTGTTTTAGCTTATTTCATTGACATCTTTATATTTCAGTAATTTCAATCTGTTTAACTTTATCCGATATCCTAACAAGTTCATCTTCTTTGTTATCAATAGTACCTACGGTCCAATTAGATATGCCATTACTAGAGAGCACATTAGAGAAGTCCTCTACTTTGCTCGGATCGATAGCTAATAACATACCACCAGCCGTTTCAGAACACAAACAACCATCAAAAGCGTAACCTAATTCTTCAGAAAGGTTTTTCGAGAACTTAATTGAAGGAACTGTTTCAATAATCGCAGATAATCCAGAATTTTGAAGCATTTCCTTCAAATGCCCTCTCAATCCGAAGCCTGTCACATCTGTCATAGCGTGAATAAAAGAGAAATCATTATACGTATAAATTGTTTTTACTACGCCTTGATTAGATGTTGTCATAAGATTTATAGCTAATTCAATCGATTTGTTGAGCTCATCCGATGAATATTCCTCCAACATGTCCGGAAAATCTTTCTGTAACCTATACGCTGCCATAATTGGTTGTAATCCAATAGGTTTTGTTAAGATTAATTTATCGCCTTTTTTCACACCGTGTTTCCGGATTAAATTGTTTTTTTCTACAAAACCAGACGCTTCTCCACCAATAAGAGGCCACTCGTTATAAATCGTATGACCTCCAACTACTTTGGAATTTATTTTTTGTTCCATAAACCTTTTGATTCCCCTTAGAATTCCTTCTGCGATATTCATTGGAGTGTTTTTATTAACAGCTAAAAATACGAGCATCCCTGAAACTTCTGGAACATTCATCGCAAATATATCGTTCGTAACATTACATGCAGCGATTTCGCCCATTAATTCGGGTTCATCTACAAGTGGAGTAAAAATATCTATACTTTTCACTTGAAGCATGTTGGAATTTGGAACAGGTACAATAGCAGCGTCTTCAATTAATCCTCCTAAACCAGTATTCTCCAGTAATTCGTTTAATTGATGTGCACCAAGTTTACATGATCAACCATAGATTTTAACTTGCTTTGTCAATCGATATTCCTCTTTTTCAGTCATTCACCTCACACTTCTTACGATAACCATTTTCATTTAGTTCTAATATGATTTTAATATGAATTAATGTTTATTATTATTTTCGATTACAATTATTAATTATTTCGATAAGTATGCTTATCCAATTTTAATGCAAATATTACGCCCATGTCATATCGTCTTTAATTTAAAATTAGGTGTTGAGATTAACTAAGAACCTCTTAAGTAAATCTAATTTATGTTTAATTTCCGGGTAAAACAAAAAAAGGTTGAAGATTTCTTTTTCCAGAAGAGAAATTCTATAGGTGTTTCAACTAATTTTTTGAAATGGTACCTAAAAGAGTGGAAGTATAGAAATTTATCCAATTCTAAACTTAAGAAAAATTAAAATTTTTTAAAATAAAAACAGACGATATTATCGATGCCGTATTGCAACGGAAATTTTCAATAAGCAGCCACTTAGCGTGTTTTAGCTTATTTCATTAACATCGTTATAGTTCAGTTATTTCGACATGTTCAACGTTTTTTGAAACGCGGACACACCGAGGGTCATCTTTGTTATCGATTGATCCAACAATCCAATTAGACACGTGAAATTCGTTGTCGAGTCGTTCTGAAAACTCTTCAGCATATTTATGATCCACGGATAATAGCATTCCACCCGCAGTTTCAGGCATTTCACATTCGTCAAATTTGTATCCAAATTCGTACGCTAATTCCTTAGCTAGTTTGAATATCGGAACTTTCTTAATTTCAGCTGATAGATTTGAATTTTGAAGTATCTCCTTTAAATGGCCACTCAACCCAAATCCTGAAACATCTGTCATTGAATGCACGAAAGCTACATCTTCATAAGAGTGGATAGCTTTTACAACGCTTTGGAGAGGCATAGTCATATACTCTACTGCTAAATCTATTGACCTATCAATTTCTTCTTTAGAAAAAGCCTTTAATAGGTCAGGGTTGTTTTTCTGTAATCGGTATGCTGCCATGATTGCTTGGTTTCCTACGGGTTTGGTTAGTATTAACGTATCCCCATCTTCTACATAATTCTTTTTAATTATTTTGTCTTTGTTAACAAATCCAGAAGCTTCTCCGCCAATAAGAGGCCATCCTGAGTAGATTGTATGGCCACCAAGCACTTTTGAGTCAATTTTATTTTCAATAAAGTTTCTGATTCCTACCAATATCCCTTCTGCGACGTACATAGGTGTGTGTGTTTTGATCCCGAGAAATACAAGCATACCTGAGATTTCTGGGACATTTAGCGCAAAAACATCGTTGGTTACGTTAGCTGCGGCTATTTCACCCATTATTTCTGGCTCGTCGATAATTGGGGTAAAGACATCAATATTTTTTACCATTACTAAGTTGGTGCTTGGAACAGGTATTATTGCTGAATCCTCTATATCTCCAACTAAACCAGCGTTATTTAGAAGTTCATTTAACTTTTTGGAGTCCAATTTACAGTTTCATCCGAATAATTTCGTTTGGAGCGTTAGTCGATAACTCTCTTCTTCTTGTAACATTTCACCTCACGACTTTTTTACATATTACAATCGTAATTGGTTGTAAACTTAAAGATGAGTAGGTTATATTAATATTTTCGTTATAAATTATTTATTTTTTCGATAAATAAGGAGGGTTTTTTATCTGTCAAAACAAAAAGTCGAATAAAATATTAAGGTAATAAAAGAGAAATTTTCTTTGTAATTTTACGAGTGATGTCGAAGGGATCTTTATAATAAATATCAAGATTAACTTCGTCAACTGATGGATCAGTTAGATCTTTTTTGATATCGTGCTTTAATTTTAAGACATAATTAAATTTAAAAATATTTCCAGGCTTTAATTCATTGAGATACAGATATTTAGGAAAACTTTCGCTTCGAAGAAAAGTTAAATAATCAGGGGTCTTAAGAGATATTTGTAAATCTGAAAAAAGTAAATTTGTAGGATTATTCAATTTAAAGTTAAAATAGAGCTTATTTCCTATTGTTTTTAAATTCTTGAACAAAAGAATATCTCTCGGTTCAATAATATCTTCTATTTTTGGTGAATAGAGATCATCTTTAATAATTCGAGCATTAAGTTTATTCTTATTTACAAATTTTACAATCTTTTCTTTTAGTACATCAATATTCACATCAATATAAGAAGCGAGACTTTCTAATTTGATAGGATTCATAACGTCAAGATAGTATTTTATTTGACTCAGAGTAAGTTCGTCATTACTCTTCTGATTGAAGTTTTTCAATTTGTTTATGAGAACTTCTTTAAACGAAACAAATTTAGTTACGGTTGGTCTTGCCCATAGGTTAAAAATATCATTATCTTCAGTGAGTTTCCCTATTATATTATCAATCTGATTCTCGTATTCCACAATAAAATTTTGAATTTGGTTAGTGTTCATTTCTATAAGTTTTGTTGCGTCAGAAAATTCACTTTTTTTTAATAAAGTATCTAACTTAATTTTTAAACCATCAAAATTGGTATTGAACTTTTTTAATCCTTCTATACCTTGCGAAATTATTGATTGAATGTGACCTTGAAATAATACAGATGAAATGAGATTTATTTTTTGTTCTTCTTTATTACCATCAGATTCCTGAATTTCAATTAAAATTCTATCCTTCAAGTTTCTAATTTTCCGATCTAACTCGCTTAAAAATTCCTGTAATTCAATTTTCAATCCAACCCATTTGCTTAGCAAAGACTTAAAAATTTCGTTAAATTCAACATTGTGTACGAGAATTTC
Source organism: Promethearchaeota archaeon (assembly GCA_019894855.1). Classification (GTDB taxonomy): domain Archaea; phylum Asgardarchaeota; class Lokiarchaeia; order Sigyniarchaeales; family SOKP01; genus SOKP01. Next base: position 8,511 of record JAGXNS010000051.1, on the reverse strand, counting down.
TCGAATGTCGTCGTCCAATTTAAACATATAGTTTCTAAACTGTGTAATTTCAGTAAACTTCTCTTCGATATCTGAATTTCCAATATTTTCTAAGCTTTGATCATCCAGTGTTTCCAAAAATTTAGAATCTCTTGCGTATTCATACTGGGCTTTTAATATATTGATACGATCTTCTAAAAACTTAATCTGCGATTTTAAATTTACTGTAAATTCCTCCTTCTTTTCTTCAAAGACCTCGGAAATGAATCCCTTAATAATGCTTAGCTCATCAATGATGGTTACTTTAGTTTCCTCCCAGTCCTCAATTAAATTGAACGCTAACCTTTTGTATTCGAACTTGTTTAATCTTTTGTTAAACTTCTTAATTTTGTGTAATATTTTACGATATATTTTATCTAATTCTATTTCGGTTTGTTGGAATTTGAATTCTTTTATGTAGGAATTCATCTTCTCGCGGAATGAAGCTGGAATTTTCTGAAATTCCCGAATTCTTTTCCGAAACATATCTAAATCTTCATTAACTTCTTGAATTGTTTCGTCAATATCGAGAAAAGTTGTTTTAATGTTATTTATTGTATAAAGAATTTCTTCGCTTACATCCGGATCATTTTCTGTTTTTAAATTTTTCTCCAGCTCGATAAAAATCCAGACCGCTATTTTCTTACTTGCTAAAATTTTGCCGATATTTCGTAATAGGATTATGGTTTTTTTTCGCTCTCGCCAGTACTTTGATTCTAAAGTATAAAGTATTTTAGTAATCTCGTTTTCTATTTCCACTAAATATTCTTCATAAAGGCGTTTAAAAACAAGGGAAACACCATCCCGAACATTTTCTGAGGGATTTTCAAATTCTTCAAAAATATAAGTAAAAATTTCCATTATATTGTTTTGACATAGGTGGTATAGAGCGTTTATAACAACATTTCTAAACTCAGAATCTCCAGTATAGAGCGCGGTTATTAAATTAGCCCAAATTTGATCAAAATTATTCTCCGCTATTGTTACTAACGAATCTATTACTCTTAATTGAATTCGATAATTATTTTCTTTTAATAGGTTTATAAGTTTGGGGATAATAGGGATGATTTCTGATGATTTTTCTTTTCCAATTTCTCCAAAAAGCCATATAATTAACTCTTTTACTCGCGGTTTTTCGTTATACAGTAGATTAAGTAGGACATAGGTAATTTTCTCTTTCGAGAGAAAATAAGTACCAATTATTTTTAATAGTTCTGCCGCTGATCTGGCAACATCATCATCTTCGTCCCTCAAATTTACTATAACGATAGATAGTAAAGGTTCGAATTCTCGAATCTTTGTATAATCTTGATTCAGAATTTTTTTCAGCGTTTTAATGACCTGAAGTTTAACTTTCCAATCATTATCCATTAATTTTTCGGTAAATTCTTCAATAATGTTTTGTAGTTGCTCTCTATCGATATGTAAAGAAAGAATTAAATTTCCCATAATTTTTACTGCTAAGCGTCTTATTGATGATTCTTGATCAAATAAACGTGATCGAATCTTACTAATAAGGTCAATTAGAAGATTCGGTCTATACATAGTTATTTGGTAAAGAATTTCTAAAGACACCAATCTAACCCACGAATTAATGTCGTTTATGGTGTTACTTAAATTTCTAACTGTTCTTAAGGAAATTGTGGGAGATTTGTCACATATTTTATTTAATAACGTTAAGCTGTCATAGATTAGTTCTTTGTCAGAAGTTACAGAACTTTCAATTATTTCAAATATCTCATCAGCTGCTTTTTCATAGCTACCACTTAAAATTAGATCTTCAACTTTTTTTATGTCTAAAGTCAGAATAGTTAAGAGCCTACTAATTTATAATTCTATAATTAACCAATTATTCTTTTGATGTTAATCTTTAAAAATGTTTTTCAATAAAACAATAAAATTAGGTTTTTTAAAATTAATGAGATTAGATACAAAAAAAATTAGATAAAATAAAGATGAAATAATTATATTTTATCAGATGAATGGTTACTCGAATAACTCTATTAGTGCAGTTCCAGGAATAGAAATTCTCTCCCTATATGTAAGAATTCCTTCTGGCACATCCTTGGTTTTAACAAGTCCTCTTTCAATATCTTTTTCAGAAATATAACCTCTCTCACCTGCTTCAAATTGCTTCACAAGATTACCATTTATATCTTTTATGTTTACACTTGTTATCGTCCGTTGTTCAACTTTAAAAAACACTTTCTTTCCTTCAATTTTTTTGACAGTAGCTTCAGTAATGATTAAATCTCCACACCTTACCATTCCTCGCATTTCGATATTGACCTCTATTAATTTTCCTGCCTTGCCATGCTCCAAATGGTCTTCAAATAATTTTGTGATTAAACCTGTAGAGAATAAGCCATGTGCTATTATCCCTTTTAGCCCCGCTCTTTCAGCAACAACATCGTTGGTATGGATTGGGTTAGTATCTCCAGATGCTTTTGCGTATGCCTTCAGTAAATCCCTATTAACGCCCTCAAACTGATCTTTTACGACATCCCCAACATTATAATCAGAAATCTTTGCCATTTTAATACCCTCCTTTCCGAACCCCTGCAGTGATTACCACATCGCAAACGGGTTCTTCATTTTGATTTTTTACCTTAACTAAGAATTTATAAAATAACATCATGTTCTTCTCATTTAACCATACATCTTCACATAAGCCATTAATCTGTAATTTATCACCCGGTTTGACATCAACACAACCTTCCCAATTGTAGATATTTCCAGTGTGTAACAATTTACCAGGATCGAGCATTATTCCCCTTGTTTTACCATCTTGAACTACGTTAAAACCTATGAGTAATTTATACACAGCTTTGATTGTAAAATGGTTGGCAAATGCGTGGCAGGCTATTACACCATCTTCTTCAGAACCAACGTATCTTGGGTCAGTTATTCCATATACTTCTGCAAAATTCACTAAAGTTTTATATCTAATATTGACTTTAACAGATCCTGGAATGTCTACTCCTTTAACGGTTTTTATTAGAAAATTAGCGTTTTTTTTCATTTCTTCAATATCCATCATGATTTCACATCATAATTTAAATATTTATTAATTATTTTATTTAGTTTAATTCTGTTTAAATTAACCTAATATTTGAGGTTATTCATAGCTTCAGAGTTCAATTTTACTGTCAATTTTGGTATATATTTTTTTCTCATCAGGTATGTCAGAATTAAAGAATTCAATTATCCTTTGGTTGTTAGGTTTTCCATTTAATATATAGCAAGGAGTTTTGTATTTTTCTATTAATTTTAATAAATGTGAATCTAGAGGCTTCGATTTCTTAATATTACTATCCTCTTCTATTATATTATCTAATTGATTGCTACTTTTTAACTCGTTATATTTGAAAGTAGATATAGATTTAATTAGTTCCTTATCAATGTTGAAGATTCCATCTATGTTTTTAATTAAAAAACATTGACTTAATTTTAGCTTAGTAGCAATATAGAGTGCTATAGAGTCCGAAGTAACGTCCCAATTATGTGGTAGAATATCGTCTTCACGGAGAAAACGATATGGTAAGAAAATACAAAACTTTTGTTTAGCTTCTTGAAATATCTTTAATTTTTCTATGATTTCAAAATCCGGATATTTTCTATGTAACATTATTCCGTTATAATTCATGGAATAAATCGCAATCCAATGCGCTAGGTCGTCTCCTATTTGTAACACATCATCCAAACTTCTGACAAAATTAGCGAAAGAACCCCCACCGGGGATAACAATGATTTTCTGAAGAATTTTATCTTCGAATAATTGAGTCAATTGGGAGATAGTTGATTTTATATCTTTAAAATTTTCTAGAATTTTTCCTCCAATTTTAAAGACTGCTTCTTTATACTGCATATTGATTAATGTGTTTTATAATTGAAAATAAAAGGCTCCCGCAACTGCATATGCTGAGGAACTAATTTGATCAGGAATCCCAGTTATTTGTTCATAGCTTTTAATATTACCGTATCCTAATCTTCTTAGTACTTTTTTTATCAGAAACTCTGTGGATAAGCCCGTAATAACAAACAATGAATTTTGGTCATATTCAGGTAGTCTTTGCTTTAAATTGTCCATAAACTCTTTGATATCGCTTGAAATCATCTCAATTTGCTTATCATAAATATATTTCGCTATTTTATCTAATTCTTTTATTGAAATTGATTCAATATCCATGCATATCATCCTTGCTAATCGCGCGTAACAATCATTTAAGGCTTTTGAGCGATTATCGGCAGTATTGTTAATGTACTCTTCTTCAGAGATATTATTTAGTATCCGATGTACGTCGGAAACGAGGGCGAATTTTTCGAACGAAATTCTAACCATCTTATCCTTATAGGGTAAAAAATGCGTAATTGATGGAATCGTTGCTCTTAAACCCCCGGTGTAAATCAATTCGCGATTCATTAATCTTTCTACGTCATTTTTTCCTCTTGAAACAGGAACTGATTTTAAAATTGGAATTACATCAATAGTAGTTGACCCTGCATCAATAAGAATACATTTAGGAATAAATTTACCTAAAAATAATGAAGTTGATACCCAATTTGCTGCAGCCACTGAAATTGGATCTGATTTAACTTGATCGAAGCTACAGAATTCATTATTGTTATTAATAAAAAATATTTTTTCCTTTTCAAAAATTTGTCCTAAGGCGTTTACTATCGTTAAAATCCCTTCTCTCTTAGTCTGAAAAGCATCTGAGAGTTCAGCAGTAATTGTTATTGAAATAAAGGTTACATCTCTTAATACTAAATTATTTTGTATAATTAATTTTTCTACAACTCTCACGAACATAGCAGGAATGTCATGTAAAGTCTTCTTCCAGAAAGGAAAATATTCAATATAAGAATAACTTTTACCTATGTTATTGTTTTCAATTAAAAGTAAAGCTACCTTAGTATTTGCTCCTCCTATATCGAACCCTAAAATATATTTAGCTTTCATGGCTGTATATTTTAAAAATTGAAACAATCTAATAAAAAATCATGTGTAAGAATAGAAAAAATGAAAATTTAAAATTTTAAGACTTTTTTTTTCTTCTTCTTCTAGTTTCTTGAACTTCAAGGAGCATTCCAAGCGTTTCTTCCGTATCAAAGTAAGCATAAACTTGTTTTCCGATCTCACCAAAATAAATCATCTCGTATCCTTGTTTTTCAAAATACTCGATATAAGCTTCAATGTTTTCAATGAATAGACTAATATGATGAAATCCTTCCCTTCCTTGATCTAAAAATTCTTTATAGATACACTCTCCACTTATATGTTGTATCAATTCAATTTGTGAGTCAAATTGTCTGCTTATAGCAATCTTGGTGTTGACTTCTCCGTCTTTCCCTCTATATTTAACAATGTCCATAGTTTCTGGTAAAATCGCAAATTTAGGTACGTTGAAGAGTGTTTCAAAAATCTTAGCCTGTTCTTCAATATCTTTATACACAAATCCTAACTGAGCTACTTTTAGATTACCAAAATTAATCTTAAATTCTTCCATATATTATTTTTCTCCGGCTAAGCATATAAAAATTTCTAATAGAACATCATATAAAATAATAAATATAGTTTTTTGTATTTGATAAAAACTAGTAGCCTAAAGATAACAAAAAAGTTTGATTTTCATTCGTTACTACTATAACGCTTTATTAACAATTCTTTTAGCAAATCTAAATTTTCTCCAGATAAGGCGTTAATTAAAAAGTGTTCACTTTCTTCGATATTTAATCTTCTTCTAAGAGATTTAATTTCTTCTGAGCTGGCTAAATCAATTTTATTGAATACAATTACTATTTCAATTTTTCCTTCTTTTGTAAAATTATTTTTAATTTCGTGATATAAATCTAATTGCGAATCAATTGAATAGCCACATGAGGGTGTGGGATCAAACACAAAAATAATTAAATCTGATATTAATCGCAGAGCTAGAATTGCTTGAAGTTCAATATTGTTTCTTTGCGACATAGGTCGATCTAAAATTCCTGGTGTGTCTAAAAATTGTAACTTGATTTGACTATACCGTTTTTCGATATCAAAATGCCCCATTATCAGCTTTTTGGTCGTAAAAGGGTATTCTTGCACTTCAATTCTCTTGTTTGTAGATATCTGTTTAACAAAACTACTTTTGCCAACATTAGGGTAACCTGCAACAACTATAGTACGCAATGTATAATCGAGTGAGGGAATTTCTTTTAAACGCCCTCTAATTTTGTTTAAATATTCCAGATTAGGATTCTGTTTATTAATAATTGAAGATATTCTACCAAACGCTTCCCTTCGTATCCGGTCGGCATCTTTAGGAGTTTCAATTTGGCTTAATTTCTTTGAGAATTCCCTTTGTAGTTTTCTCAATAGGGGTAAAATTCCGTTTAATTTACCCAAAGTCAGTTTTAATTCGTCAACATCAACTAAAAGTGAGGCTAACTCTTTGTAAAAATCGGGTAATTCTTCAATCATCGGAACCCTCTTAATAATAGTCATAATCCGATCTAGTAATTCTTCCATGGCTACTTTAATCCGCTTAGATTCTTTTTTTTTCGCCTTGAGGAGAATGGGTGCATTTTTAGAGACCTGAGCACTACTTTTCATAGCTCTACTGAAGGCTATATCTAAGAGTTCTTTTGAAGTAAGGACGTGATAAAATTCTAAAAAAGGATTCTTCAAAATTTTGAGAGTTCAAAATTATATTATATTAATTACATAAAAGAAGCCTAAGCCAAAAATATTACTATTTCGCTTTTAAATTTAAATCTAAAATTTTCTGTTCTACTTCTGAGACTTTATTTGATAAATCAATGGTTTCTTTAGGAATTGATTGGTATAATTCAAGGATGTACCGATATCTTGCCAAGGCTCTTGAGAAATGATTTGAACCCTCTTCCTTTTCAGCTTTATCTTGAACCAACTTTATCTTTTCAATCTTACTCCTAATATCTGGAGATAGAGCGGTATGCCGTTGTTGTAGTTTCTCGCTGTGTCTTTGTTTCTCACTCATTACTTTTGAAACTCTGTTTTGAAAATCCTGTTCCTGTTTTAATTTATTTAATCTTGCGATTTCATCTTTCTTTTCTTCTTCTTTTTTATGCAAATCAATATTCCAGAGTTCTTTCTCAAGGATGCCTATCTGATTGTGCCAGCCAAGCTGAGTAAACAATTCAATTGCTTGAGTATAATGGATTTTAGCTTCGTCGTATTCTTTTTGTTTAAGTTTCTGGTTTCCTTTTTCTAATAGTTCTTGTCCCTTAGCAATCAATTCATCCTTTTGCTTTTTTTCCTCTCGGAACATTTGAATTTTTTTCTGCTTTTCTTTCCCTTTGCTCTCAAAATTCTTTTGTTGGTCTTTCACGTTAGATAGTAATGTTTTCTTAAGTTCTTCATTTCTTTTCTCAGTTAATTTCATTTGTTCAAGTAATTTAGAACCTTTAGGACGAGTTGTATTTAAATTATTTCTTTTTGTATTTTTGTATTCTTCGATCTCAACTGGTCGAGCATTAGCCCCTAAACCTTGTTGTATTCTTTGCCTTCTTCTCTCAGCTGAAGCTAAGGCTACAATATCTTTTAAATTTATAGGAACTCCTTTAGATTTTCGGAATTCTGCCATGCGTTGATAATCTTTTATCTCATTTATTTGCCATAAAATTTGTTTACACTCATATTCATATTCAAGATGTTTAAATATGCTATAGGCTTCGTTATATAATTTTAATGAGTCTTCATATTTATCTTCAAGAACAAGATTTCGAGCTTTTTCTAGAATAACATTACCATTTGCTTCTGATATTTGAGTGTTCTCGGATTTTCTTTCTCCTAATTTTTCTAAGCTTGATTTCATCTGAGATTTAGATTCTATCTTTTCTTGATTTCCTTCATATTTTTGTATGGCCCCTTTTTCATCTCCTTTTAAATGTTTCAACCTAACTATTTCTTTAATAATTATTGAAACTTGCCCATTTAATCCTAATTTAGTGTAATTATCTTTTACTTGCATTAAAACTGAAATCGCCAACTCGTAATTTTTATCCCTCTCAGCGATTTTCGATCGATTTTCCAACTCTTCTGCTTCTTTTAATAATTCTGTTTCTCTATTTAGCATCATTTATCGTTTGGTTTTTCCTTACTATAATAAGATAACAAAAAAAATTTAATAAAATTATTCAATAAACGCTCATTGAAGAGGTTAAAAATATAATATAAACTCAAACTAATATGTCTTCTGAAAAAATTAAAGTTGGTATTTTAGGAGCTACCGGGATCGTTGGTCAAAATTATATTAAACTATTGATTGGACATCCATGGTTTGAAATCATAGATGTAGCAGCATCACCCAGATCGGCAGGAAAGCTATACAAAGAAGCAGTTAAAGGAAAGTGGCAAATGCCTATGGATATTCCCTCAGAAGTCAGAAATTTAATGGTTCGGGACGTCCAAGATTTTAATTCTCTTAAAACGGAGCTTAGCTTTGTATTTTCTGCCATGGATTTACC
>JAGXNS010000050.1 GCA_019894855.1 Promethearchaeota archaeon | reverse complement strand
TATTGAAGAGGTTGGAGATTTTGCCAAATTAGATATCTTTAGAAAGTTACGCACTGGCGTTGTTGAAGTTATTTACGCGGAAAACAAAACGCCTCAGATGATTATAGAAATAATTTCTACCTTCTTAAAAAAAAATAAATTTGCGATTGTATCAAGGTATAAAGATGAACAGAAGGCTTTAATTTTTAAAGAATTTGGTGGTAAAGAAGAATTATCATTAATTGTTAACGAATTGGCTAAAATTGTAATAGTAAAAGATAAAAACTTAAAATTTAAAAAGAAAGGTGGAAGAATTGGGATAATTTCAGCCGGAAGTTCAGATATCCCTATTGCTGAGGAAGCTAAAGTAATTGCAGATTCAATGGGATGTGAGGTATTTACTAGCTATGATTTAGGAATTGCTGGTATTCATCGTCTTTTTAAACCTCTCAGTGAAATGATTAAAAAAGAAATTCACGTAGTAATTGTATGCGCAGGGATGGAAGGAACCTTGCCTGGAATTGTTGCAGCCCTCGTTGATATTCCTGTAATAGGCGTTCCCATCTCTAGTGGATACGGATTAGGGGAAAAAGGTATTGGTGCTTTAACAACGATGCTTCAATCGTGCTCACCAGGATTATTAGTCGTCAACATTGACAATGGGTTTGGAGCAGGTGCCTCTGCCGCTTTAATAGCTAATAGAATCGCAAAATAATTTCTTCATTTAAGAGTTTCTTCTTAATATTTGTAAGAGATTTTTTTTTTAATCAAATAACTATTTGAACTATCTTTTGCGATATCCAAATGAAGATAGTTTAAAACTAACACAGATTTTAGCCATTTTACACCTTATAAAATGAATGTGAAAGTATATATATATAGATCAATATAATTAATATTGAAATTACTAATTCTAAATAATCTAAAAAAAAACTAACATACTATAAAGTTGAGACCGATGGTCGCAACAGTTGATAATTTTGAAAAGTCTAAAGAATTTTTTAAAAGTGGCGATATTCTTAATGCCTTAGCAAGTTTTACTAAAGCATTAGATCGTTCAGATACCTCTAAAGACGCTATCAAAAAGGAGTTAATTTTGTTTTTGGAAAATCTCTTACAGTATAGCAAGGATAACAATCTCAGAGACGAGGAAGCTATGGTTTTAAGAACTTTAGGAAGAACTCATTCTAAATTTAGAAACCATGTTAAAGGATTAAAATATTCGTATCAGGCATTAAAAATTCAAAAAAAAATTGGGAGAAAGTTAGATATTGCTGAGAGTTTAGTTTTTCTTGCTGAAGACCTCGAAATTTCAGGCAATTCCGACGAATGTATAAAATCTTTTACTGAAGCTGCCGAAATTTTTCATGAATTAGGGAAACTAAATAAAGAAGTAGAAATTAAAGACGAAATTAGACGGTTGGAAGTTTTTTCTGAACAAATAGTTAAAGATGAATTTAACTTAAAAAAATTCAATATAGATAACTACTAAATCAATCCAAGTATGGCCATTAAATTTAAAAAAATCCTTTTTTTTTTTAATTTTATAAGAGTAGAGTAAGCCACGGCTATAAATTATTCTTGTAAAGCATTTCTATCACATTTTGGCAATAAAATAGTATTTCTTTAACAGTCAGAGATGTCTCTTTGCTGATTACACTTAAATCATCAAATTCAGGTTTAACATTGATAATTTCTGTTTTTTCTCCATTTTTAATAAAAGAAATTTTAAAATTCAGTTCATACCATTTATCATTAATTTCTATTTTTTCATTGACAATTTTACGTGCTACGCAAACGCGCTTGCTTGAATAAAATCTTACACCAAGCGTACCCAACTCTCTTAAAGTTTTAAGTATAAAATCATAACTACGAGAAGGTTCACAAATAATTTTGATGACGTGACCAGGGCGATTTTTCTTAGTTATACTAGGGATTATTTGAATGTCTAGAATATCTTCATTTCCTAAAATATTTATAAAATTACCTAAAATTTCTCCTGATACATCGTCTACAGCTGTTTCTAGAATACTAACTTCCTCAACATAATCACTTATAGGATGCATCTCATTAGATTGCATCGAATACTTTATCTCTCCGTAAAACAACCGAAGTGTATTCGAAAAAGCGTCAAACTCCTTCTGACCCGTCCCACAGGATATCTTTAGCAAATTCATAGAGGGAACAAATTCTGAATAGGTTGGATGCAAATTTACCAATAGCGCTGCTCCGGTAGGGGTTACTAGTTCCGTTTCAATAGGTCCTCCCTTTACAGGCAAACTAGAGTTTTCTAATATTTTTACTGTAGCTGGAGCGGGGATAGGTAAGATTCCGTGAGCACTTTTTATTTTTCCACCACCAAGAGGTACTTCGCTACAATAATATGAGAAATCCGTGTTAAATCCTCCTATTGTATCAATAACTTTCGTTACTCCCAAAATATCAATTAATGTATCAACTGAGCTTAATTCGTGAAGGTGTATATTTTCAATTAATTTTCCGTGAACTTCAGCTTCGGCTTTAAATAAGGTGCTTAAGACTTTCCTTGCAAACACTTTAGCTTGATTCGAAAAGCTGTTCTCATTAAGATACTCGGCGAGAGCGTTCGAGAGATCCTCCGGAGTTCTATGCGTTTTAGACTCCTCTATTATTATTTCAAGTTTATTAGTCTCTAACCCCATCCTTTTAACGATCCTTAGATCAAGCTCTAATTTAGATACTCCTTTTAACTTTTTCTTTAAATCTTTTAAATTTGTGAGGATTTGAGTCGAATCAGTTATTAAACCTAACAACGATGCTAATAACATATCCCCCGAGATTCCTGAATTAGTTAAATCAAAATATATAGATTTCATCACATGCTCACTCTCATGATTAAAATAGGTGAATTTGCACCTAGTACTATAAATAACATAACAATACTAAAAATAATAAACCGTTGTTATTTTATAATAAATTGTACTTAATTTCAATTTAATAGTTATAAATTTAAGAATAAAAGAGAAATGATTAGATATGAGTGAACTTCAAACTATCAAATGTTACCTAGATCAAATGCCTTCCACTTTTATAAAGTTGCTAGGTATCGATCCGCCATCTGGAATAATCCCAGAACCTGTTAATGAGGTTGTTGATCTCTATCACGGTATTGAACGAATTAGTGTAAGCATAATTGATAATTTTGGTTTATTTGAACTCACATTTAATAAACCCGAATTTATGATAACAAATTCGCAGGTAATGATGCTTCTCTCCACCAAAAACCCTTATACTTTAGGCGTGTTACATCAAATGATGTACGGAGGATTCGAGTTTGAACCCAGCGGGTTTCATTTGTTAAGATATCTAAACGAACATGGAAAGAAATCATGCTTTGTTGGAAGAAAAAAGGACATAGATAGATACGATGGAGGAACTCATTCAATTCCAAAAGAAACAGACATGGCTACATGGGTTGAATCTGCGAAGGTTATTAATAATTTTGAAATGTCTTGGATGCATTATTTAGATTTTGAAAATCTTCACAAAAAACAACAAGCATTAAAACAAAGAACTCCCGAGGACTTGATTGATAAATTAATACTTCGCACTGACAAATGGATTTTAGGGAACTACAAACAACTTAGAAATAATTCTCTAATGGTAATTCTAGGCGATCACGGTAGAGTTAAATTAAATCTCGAATATTCTGGAAAAATAGCACAATGGCGGGAAGCAAGTGTACCGATAGCTATTATAATTAGGAAATAAGTATGTACTATTTTTATAAAAATTAAGATGTCTAAAATGGAAGAATATAAGCGCTTTACAGTTTCACTTCCTAAAGATTTGTACGACAAATTTGAAGCTTTCAGGAATAAAATTGGTATTTCGAGATCAGATAGTATAAGGAAAGCAATGTATACTTTAATGGCAAGTGAAGAGACTATCACAAAAGCTTCTGGAAATGTTGTTGGTTGTATCCCAATAATTATGCTTCATGAACATTTTATCGATAAACATGAAAAGGAAGATTCTAAAGAACATTCTCATGAAATTAATCATGATGATAAACACCACGATCACGAATATGATTCTAGACCGTCATACGCCTCTGTCCAACAGACAGACGAAATCTTGAAAAATGATATTCAACATCATTTCTTTGACGTTATTACATCAACTTTACACGTACATCTTGAATTTGAAAAATGTTTAGAAATTATAGCTGTGTCAGGACCCTTTGAAAGAGTAAATAAACTTAAGGAAGCTTTGCAAAGATTAAGAAGCGTCGTATCGATACAATTTTTTATCATTGATAAAGAATTTTAATATTAATTTGAGCGATACTATCAACATGAATAATCTTACATAAAAGGAAGAGAAAAGAATAAAAAATTTTCTTCAAACAAGAAAAGAATAAAGATAAAGATAAGGCGATTTATGAAGAATTTTTTATTCTATTAGATTGTGTGTGTTATAACTACAATGACATATTTTAATTAAAAATATGCATACATTGAGAAATTAGTAATTTTTCAGAAATAAAAAAAAAGAATGATTTTAATTTAATAAAAAATTTTTGTCCTTTTAGATATTTTTGGTAAAGAAATTTGCAGTCCTCTTTAGGATTTTCTTTATAGATCCTTTTCTTGGACTGTTTTTCTACCGTTCGCTTTTGCTCGAGCAATCGCTTTATCGAGTATACCAATTAAGGCATTATTGAGTGCTGGACCATCAATTACATCTCCAGATGTGTTACAATCCTTAGATTTGATATATTCTCGAACTTTGGATTTTACGAATAAAACATCAACTGCAGCTTTTTTAGCCATTTTTTATTCCTCCTTTAATTATTTAAATATGTTTTAAAAATAAATTTGTGTTTAAAGAATATTTCTCCTACTCATATTTAAAGTTAGTTGAAAAAACATCATAGAAGGTTAATATTTTGGGTGTACCAGCGATCTACAATGGAGGTGTTAAAATGAAATTTAACAAGGTGTACTCAATGATCTTTAGGATTTGTGTATACTCAAGGTAAATCATATGCTAGAGATGCTACTTATGTAGTATCTTCTTACTTGAAAGTACAAGAGTTGTTCAAGCTATTTTAAATTATTTTTTGATTATGTGAACTACCTTATCTAATTTTGATTAGATGCATTTTTCTAATTTTAAAAATTAACAGTTTTAACTACGATTAACGAATCAAAAAGTAAGAAGAATTATTATAAAACTTTGGCATGAATTTTAAAAATTCTGTTTTAACGAGAGCACCAACAAGAATCTGCGATATTGGGGGATGGACAGATACATGGTTTTACCCTAAAGGAGCTGTATTTAGTTTTTGCGTGGATCTCTATAGCTATGTAAGGCTTGTTGAAAACGCAAGTAAGACGATCAAAATTTTTGCTGAGAATCTTAACCAAAGCGCTGAAATTCTTAATTTAAAGAAAATAAAATACAACGGCGTTTTGGATTTATTAAAAGCAGCAATTAAAAGAATGAATATTGAAAATGGCTTGGATATTTTTGTGAAAGCAGACGCACCACCGGGATGTGGGACCGGTACTAGTGCGAGTGTTGCGGTTGCTTTAATTTCTGCCTTAGCCGCCTACAAACGACTAAATATGGATCAAAATAATATTGCTGTCTTAGCACACAAACTCGAAACTGAAGAACTTGGTCTTGAAAGTGGAGTTCAGGATCAGTATGCTGCTGCTTATGGGGGAATTAATTTCATGGAAATTGATTATCCTAAAGTAAAACTAGTAAAAATAGAAATCAATGAGAAACGTATTCTAGAACTTGAAAACCAGTTTATCTTAGTCTATTTTGGTTCAAGAAGTTCGAGTAAAATGCATAGTGCCGTTATAAGTAATTATAAAAATCGAGATATGGCGACAATTAATTCTTTTAAAATCATGAAACAGTGTGCCTATGAAATGAAAGATTCGATTAATTCTGATATAGAAATGCTTGGAGAGATTATGAATAGAAATTGGGAAGCTCAGAAATCTCTCCACCCCTTAATGATTAATCCTTTAGTAAATAAAGCAGAAAAAATTGCTAAAATTAATGGTGCGATAGGATTTAAGTGTAATGGAGCAGGTGGAGGTGGTTCAGCTACCATTTTAGCTGAGCGTGGTCACGAATATCAGATCAAAAAAAAATTAATTGAAAACGGTTATACAATATTGCCATGTAAAATAAGTTTTACAGGCGTTAGAAGTTATGACCAGTATGGCTTTATTGAATGAAGATCCTAATTCTACTCAAATTTACAACGGTTTATCTTTAATTTATATTGGAGAAGATGCAAAAGTTTGAGCTTTTTATAGTTTTAATTTAAAAAACTATTATGGGAATTCCCGATCACTCGGCAATAGTATCGAAGGTAAAACGAACGCCTGAAAAATTTACCATTCACAATTTATTTATTTTCAATAAATCAGGTATATGCATCTACGGATTAAACCTTACAAATCTCTACCCTATAGAGCAGGAACAGCTCATCTCTTCTTACTTTACTGCCCTAATGTCGTTCACTAAAGAATTAATTGGAGATAAAATTAAAACAGTGGAAATGGGGGGTGGGATTAAACTCGTTGTATTCGAAAAAAAGACAATGTATTATAGTATTCTTTGTAGTACAATTGAAAATTTAGAGTTTCTTGAAGATTTAATTTCTAAAATTGAATCACAATTTTTACATTATGTTAATAAAAATAACATTAGAACGGATTTAGAATATGTTTACGACGAGCATTTAAACTATCTCATAGAGGATATTATCAAGGAGCCTTTTACCAATAAATACAATATAGTTAAACAAAAAGAAGTAATAAATTTCCTTATCGACTTTAAGTCAAATGACGATATTAAAGGTGTTATTCTTTTAACCCATAGAGGAAATGTAATCTATTCGTCAATGAATGACACTATATTGAAGCCATTTTTAAAAGAAGTAGATTTTAGGGTGAAAATATCGAATAATTCTATTTTAAAATTATTTTATACTTCTAAAAATAAGGAGTTAATCTTCTCTGAAAATGTCAACGATTTGTTTATAGTTATTCTTATTTTTGAAAGTAAAATTAAATTTGGAATAGCAGAGTTTTATTTACAGAAAGTGGTAAGGAAAATTAAGAACCTCATTGGAATATAACTAATGATGGCGTTAAGTTAATACGACATAGTCTGAAACTATCGCACTTGATATGGAGAAACTGTAAACAACGATTCTTTATTATTTATAAAATACAAATTAAAATATCTTAATAAATAATAAAATGTAAAAACTTAAAGTGAAATTAAACTTGACTAAATCAGAAGAGGGATTAAAAACAGCCTTTGCTGGTGAATCCCAAGCTAATAGGAAATATTTGGCTTTTTCGAATAAGGCTAAGCAAGAAGGCTTTCCCGGTGTAGCACGTTTATTCCTTGCTGCTGCTGCCGCCGAAACAGTGCATGCACATAATCATCTTCGAGTCTTAAGAGGCATCAAATCAACCTCTGAAAACTTGAAAGAAGCAATTGAAGGGGAATTTTATGAGTTTACAAAGATGTATCCCGAATTCATAGAAGATGCAAAAACTGATGGAAATGAAAGCGCTGAACGTTCATTTAATTACGCTAATGATGTCGAAAAAATACACCATGAACTATTCAAAAAAGCATTAGAGTTACTGGAAAATGGGAAAGACTTAGAAGACAAACCAATGTATGTCTGCTCTGTTTGCGGTTATACGCATGAAGGAGGTCCTCCAGATACATGTCCCGTTTGTAACTCTCCTAAAAAAGTTTTTAATAAAATCGATTAGAAACTTATCTTTTTTTTTAAATTGTCCAAGGTTTATAACCGCCCTGTATCTTACGGAAATAATCATCAATTGAGAATCCCAATTCCTTTTCTGCCCTTCGCAACGCTCCCATAGTTGCTCCATAAGCGTAATACCGTAAGAGTAATTCGGAAATAGAAGAATCGCCTAAAGAGATAAGTGCCTGTAATCTCGCAGCATTGAGTGTTCTTTTTATGTGTTTGAATTTAATTTTAATTGAAGAAAAACTTCCTAATTCATTTTCTAAGGTTTTAAATCTTTCTAATAAAATATTTAGATTTTCAGATAAATAATATTGGCATTTATTCTCATATGGGGTGTTTAATTTAGGAATAAATGGGTTAATATTTACTTTTAGTTGATTTTTACTAAACCCTAACTTTTCAATAGATTTTAAGAGAGTGACTATATCTAAAATGTCGTCATCAGTTTCCTTAGGTAATCCAATTAGAAAATAAAATTTTATATTTTTAATTTTGGACTCACGAAGCATCTCTATTGCGCGTAAAATTGAATCATTAGAAATTTTTTTGTTTAAGTCATATCTTAATGAATCATTACCCGTTTCAGGAGCTATTGTAATAGTTTTTATATCGCTTCGCTCAAGGATTTGAATAATTTTAGGTGTGATATGTTCAATTCTTATAGAGGGTAAGCTAAACCGTTTACTAGAATTAAGTATAAACTCACAGATTTCAGAAAATCTGGGATGTGAGGAGACACAAGAACCTATAAGGCTAAATTTTTCAAAATTTGAATAATTCAATCCATTTTTAATCGATTTAATAATTTCATCGAAGCTTTTATTTCTGAAAGGATAGTTATGAAAAGAAGACAAGCAAAATTTACAGCGAAAAGGACACCCTCTATTTATTTCAACAAAATAATTTTCTTCAAAAATTTTTTTTTTGTTATCACTTTTCGATAATAGTTGGTATGTTGGAGTAGGTGATTGATTCAAATTTTCCAATACTGCGCGATTAGTAGGATTATCTATACTTGGGATATAAATACCTTCAATTTCTGAAACACTTTTAAAAAAATCTTCAATATGATAATTGGTGGATTTGAAATCCAAGAATTTATCAAAAAAATTTGTCAGGTTTGGCTCTGCATCTCCAATAAAAAAAAGATCAAACACTTTGCTCATTGGTAAGGGATTAGAAGTAATAGCTGGACCACCACCTATTATTAGAGGATAACGTTCTGAATTTCGAGATAAATTGTTTAATCGTTTTTCAGATTCCAAAGGAATTTGTGCTTTCTCCAAAATCCATAAGATGTTTTTAAAATTGTTTTCATAATGAACGGAGAATCCTAAAATATCAAAATCTGTAGGTAATAGCCTATTTTCAATGCTTCGAATTCGATTAATAGAGGAGTAATCGTCAAACGCGGGATATTTTATGTTTTCTGGAAGGAAAAATCGTTCACAAGCATAATTTGGATTTGAATTAATCATAAAGTAGAGCAATCTAATAGAATAAGAGGACATACCCATTTTATATGTATTTGGATAAATTAATCCAAATGATAAATCAATTTTTCTCCAATCTTTGATAATTAGGTTTTCTTCAAACATACAGAAATTACCATGATTCGTTAGAACATTGTATGATCAAGAATCTAGCTCTGGTCCTTTTAATAATTTCTTAATTTCTCCAACAATCAAAGGTAAAACTCTCCCAATTTTATGGTTAATTACAACCTCTGCTTTCTCATCTAAGTCTGTTGGCTGATCATTTATTATTATTATCTTTCCCTTTTCTCTTAATGTATATAACGGTAAATCACACACAGGAGCAACAGAAAGGGAGGACCCTGCAATTAACATTACATCCGCTTTCTGAGCTAAAGCTTGAGATTGGTACCTCTCGAACCGGGGTGGATCTTCACCGAACAAAACAACCGAGGGTTTAAGGGGAGAAGCGCAATAATCACAGGTAGGTCCTGTTTTCTTCTCTTTTTTTAATTTTCGATAAATTTGCTCTTTTGTATAAGATGCTTTACATCCAAAGCAAGAAAACCTATTGATACTTCCGTGGACTTCATAAACTATTACAGAACCAGACTGTTGATGAAGTTCATCTATATTTTGAGTGATTACTGCTTTCAATATACCCAAATCTTCGAGTTCCGCAAGAGCGTAATGCCCTAGATTTGGTTTTGCTTTGAATAGATTTGGAGCAATCTTTTTAGCCATTTCCCAGAATTTAGTAGGATTTTTGAGAAAGGATTGTATGTTTCCATAAATTTCTGGCTTGTATTTTTCCCAAAGACCTCCTTCGCTTCTAAAATCCGGAATTCCTGATTCTGTAGAGATTCCCGCCCCAGTTAACGCTATAGCTTCTTTTGAATTAAACAGTAAATTTGCTGCTTGCTGAATTTTCTTTTTTTCAAGTAAATTAATAATTTTCATGTACTTTGGTTAGAACTTCTAGATTAAGAATTGAATATAGATACAATACTCTAATGGCTCGATTATTTTTATTATATTTTTAGAAATTATTAAAAGTTACTTGTTATAAACGTACAGAAAAACTATAAAATTCCTAAAATTAAAATATCTCTTATATTTCTTTTATTTAATACTTGATTCAAAGGAAAAGAATTAAATTATTCATTAATTTAAATTCTTTAAGGGATATTTTAAGTTAGTAAACTATTGTTTTTTTAAAAAATGATTACCGGTTTCTCTATAATCTTAGATGATGATGTATTATATGTTTCAAATGAAAATAAGTATCCTACATTTGAAATAATATTATTTGTCAAGAAATTAATAAGTAGTCTTAATCCTAAAAATTTCTGGCGTTTAACTGACATCTATTTCGAAGGAGAGACTGGTAAAGAACGCATGATAATAAAACACTTAGTTACAGAGAATGATCAAAACCTCTTCTTTTGTATAACAGGTGATTTCCTTTCTAATTCTGAAGAAGTTTCCAAACTCATGGCAGAATATTACGAAAAAGTTACATTGAATTATGAAACTGTAGAATTTATTCAAAAAGCCTCAAAAAATTCCGAGTTTTCAAAAATTATCAAACTTATTACTGGTTATTTATGGGATAAATATCGAGAGCCATTGGAAGATGAAAATATAGACTTACAATGTTCTGATACAGAAAATAAAATAATATATTGTGGAATTTCTTCTCAAGGATTGCCAATTATTTCACAATTATACGACAAAACGCTTCTACACAACTTTCACAGAGAAATCACGAATGAAAATATAGAATTGCTTAGCTCAAATATTTCAGCTAATTTAGCCACGATCGCTATGAATACTCAAATTAGAGCTAAAACTCACATTAAAGAAGTTCATTTTGATGATTTAGGGGAAAATGGATGCAAGAAAATAATTCTCTATAGTAATATTAACGAATATTCCTTAGATTTCATTGCTTCTGGGGATTTTGTTAAAATTAAGGAAATTTTCAAACAATTAGAAGATAACTTCTCTCAGGAACAAGTTTTAAAGAACGAGTTTATGGGTGATTTAAAACCTTATAGATTTTTAAAAACTCATCTCGATGATATGATCCTTCAATTTGATCAATAATTCCTAAATAAAATGTTTCTTTCTTATTCTTATGAAAGCTGTTATTTTAGCAGCAGGAAAGGGTACACGGCTTAATCCCATCACATCTCTTCGGCCAAAACCAATGATTCCTATTGGAGGTAAACCGTTATTAGAACACACTATATTAAACTTAAGAGATATCGGTGTTCAAGAATTTTTAATAATCGTCGGTTATAAAGAAGAAGTTATAAAGAATTATTTCGGTAATGGGTTATCTAATTTCAATGTAAAGATCGAATATGCTACGCAATTAGAGCACTTAGGGACTTCTCATGCCGTTGGTTTTGCGAAAGATTTTGTAGGAGACGATGACTTCTTCCTGATGTATGGTGATTTATTAACAGATCCACAAGTATTTAAGGAAGTTTTAGAACTTTACAAAAAAAGTAGATGTGAAGGATTAATTTCATTATTTAAGGTCAACAATCCACAAGAATATGGGATTATTTCCTTGAATAAAGAAGCCTTTGTAGAAAGAATAACTGAAAAGCCTTCCGTAGATTTAGATCTTGGGAATCTAGCGAATGCCGGAATATTTATCTTTAATCCTTTAATTTTCAAAGCAATAGAATTGACAGAGTTATCTATGCGGAATGAATATGAGTTTACTGATTCAATGCAAATCTTGATTGACCAGTTAAAGGGAAAGATAAAAGGTTATGTAATAAAAAATTTATTCTGGAGCGATATAGGATTACCTTGGCACCTTTTAGAAGCAAATGAATTTATTTTAAAAGGAATAAAATCTAGTTTGGAAGGAAAACTTGAAGATAATGTAATTGTATCAGGGAATGTTTTCATCGGTAAAAATTCATTAGTTAAGTCTGGTTCTTACATTCAAGGGCCTTGTTATATTGGAGAAAAATGCTTAATTGGTCCAAACGCGTATATTCGACCATACACCTATATCGGTAATGATTGTCACATCGGAATGTCTGAGGTTAAGAATTCGTTAATTTTCTCAAATACTTCTATTCCTCATTTCAATTATATTGGCGATTCTATTATATGTGAAAACGTTAATCTCGGCGCAGGTACAAAAATTTCCAACCTAAGATTTGATAATAAGAGTATCTCGATGATTATCAAAGAAAAATCCATCAATTCAGGGAGAAGAAAATTAGGTGCTATTATTGGACCAAATTCACAAACGGGAATTAATTCCAGCATAATGTGTGGTAAAAAAATCGGGCGAGATTCGATAATAGGTGCCCATACACTTGTAAACGAAGATATCCCGTCTAATACTTTATACTACCAAAGTGAAAACGGGATAATAAAAAAATCAAGAAAAACATGAAATAATTGGATTTAAAAAATCCTAAGTTTAAGTCTTAGTGAGCTTTCTAACGCTAATTCGTTCAGTTCTCTTTATGTCACTCTTTCGAGATCGCTTGACGTCAACTTCGACTACCTCAAAGTCTTCATCTTTTGTTACGTATACTGTATCCTCGCCCCCCTCGGGAACATTTACCAATTTACATTTAATGATTGAACAGTTCGAGAGCGGATAAATGGTTTTAGCTATTCTTACGATTTGATTGGTAAATTCTTTATAAATCATTCCAGTAATGAACTTCTCATGGTTTAATGTTTTTGCGAATTCTTTCAAAATCTCTCTCATGATTTTACGAATTATAATTTGTTGCGAACTTCGGGCTCGGTTTATAGTAGTGCATATAATAGTTAATCTATAGACATATTCGTCTTTAGTAGTTAGATTAAGTATGGTTTGAATCTTCGAGCTTCCTCTTCCGATTAAGGATCTAACATAATCGTTAGTGTATGAATGCCCTAAAAATATAGATTGTGCTTGCTTTGCTTCTTGATTAACTTGGACTACTTTGAATTTCAATTTTAAACTTACATCTTCGTATCGGTTTGAAAAATCATATAGTAAGGTTTCAATGGTTCTTCCGTTAATATTATTTTCCATTCCGATTATTTCGCCGATAGGTTTAAAATTGAAGCTTTTTGGGGCGATGATAGTGTACCATTCTTTATCTTTGAATGAAACTCTCCTTAATTTTGACTTCTTTTTTTTTGCTTTCTGACTCATACCTTAGTCTACCTCATCACGATTGTCCTAATTTTATCTGGGTCGTACTTAAAATCACTTGCTAGTAATTTTTTACTCTTGTAATACTTGATAAGTCTATAAATCTTGCTTTCCGTACGTTGTAACCCCTTTTTCGAATCTAAATCTTTATGGTTTGACTCCAAATGTTTTCTTAATGTAAGCGCTTTTTTAACTAAATTAGTTAAGTCTTCTGGTAGAGGAGTTTCAATATCCTTTTCTTTAAGAATTTGTGAAATTGATTTACCGGTGACTACTTTTATTAAAGGGATGCCATAAGAATCTCTTAATATCACACCTATTAGGGATTGAGAAAAACCCTTTCTAGCAAGTTTAATGACCTCGTTTTCTACTTCTTCAGAAGAAAGTTCTACCCACACAGGTTTTTCTAATCTAGCCGGGCGTGTACTTCCAGACTTCCCTTTCTTTCTTGAGTGCATTCGAGCCATTTTTTGCGTCCTACTTTATGAATAATTTAATAATCGTAATTTTATAGATGAACAATACAAAGAATCATGTAAATTAAAATTTTTGAATTTAATAATTAAAACCTTATTAATCTAAATATATCATAGGAAATTATTGTACTTATGAAACAAGAAAAAGAAATAATTTATTTTATTACTGGGAATAATCATAAATTTAAGGAAATTACAAAATTGTTCCAAAAGGAAGAATTAGATTACGATTTAAAGCAGAAAACCGCTGCAACTATTGAAATTCAAGCATCTAATATTAAAGAAGTCGCTCTCTTTAAACTTAATAGCGTAAAAACAAATTTTAATAACTCTTATTTTGTTGAGGATGCGGGTTTTTTTATTGATGTTCCTCTTAAAGGGTTCCCAGGGGTATATTCCAAGTTCGTATTAAATACTATAGGTAATGAAGGTATATTGAAACTCATTAACGATTATTGGAACACTGCTGCTCATTTCGAAGCTGTAATAGCACTTTATTTTCAACCATTAGATAAAATATTTATCTTTGAGGGATCAGTTGAGGGTAAAGTTTCAAAAGAAATTAAAGGTACGAGCGGATTTGGTTATGATCCTATTTTTATTCCTAATGAACTGCCTAACAATACTTTTGCTGAATTATCTACGGAAGAAAAAAATTCCGTTTCGCACAGAGCAAAAGCTTGGCAAAAACTATTAATTTTTCTCAAAGCGCACCATTAATTATTTTAAAAAGTTTGACGGAATATATCCATTACAGATTGTCTACTTAGTTTAATAAGGACTAAATACATCCCTAATATCCCGAAAAATATGGATAGAGAGAACACTCTAAATACGACATCCAAAGGGATTGAGAATACTATAGGCATTTCTGTCATAAGTCCTAAATTCGTTTCCATTAAGTAAGCACAAAAAGTGCCAATTAAAGTTCCCATCGTGCCGCTACTCAACATAATAATCAAACTTTCAACCAAGAAGAGATTCCTTACGTTTCTTGTTTTCATACCCATAGACCTTAGAATACCAATTTCAAATTTTCTCTCCAACATTACTGCGTACATTGTGCTTACTAAACCAAAAATCGCAATAACAATTGCAAACCAAAGGACAACTTCCATTAAACTGCTTTGTCGTTCAAACATAGATTGCATTATCTTTACTTTTGTTATCGCATCGTCAAGAAAATAATCTTTCCCGGTAGACATATCTCGTATATCTTCTTTAGTATCTTCAATTAAGACTTCAGAATCATCTTTAAGCTTAATAAAAGCTTTATCAACAACCATTTTTGCGTTCCATTGATCCGTAACATTCATTAACCTCATATAGTTTTCTAGAGAAACCATAACGCCTCCACCTTCAGCAGTAGCTTCTGTAGTTCTAAAGTTATAAAATCCTGGCATACCCCCTGATATACCAACAACACGGAATTGCATAATAGTTCCTTGGTCATTTTCAATTTGAGGGTTGTAAAAAGCTAATCCAATGGATTCTCCGACATCATCGATGCCGAAAACAGTCGCAAGAGACTTAGCGATGATGCAAGTATTATTTTCGCTAAATAATTGACTAAATGAATAATTAAATCCACTCCGTGGACTGCTCCAAATCATCAAATCATTATCCATTAATTCATAATAATTTTTCTCAATACCAATAAATCCTACTTCTATATTGTCGAAAAATGTTAGATCTCCTGCTTTTACTTGATATTTCTCTTCCGCTTGTTCAGTGTAAAATTCAAAGATGTTTATAAAAGCATCATTAATAGAAGCCTCGTCAAAACCGGCTGCACCTTCGCTAAAGTCGAATAAAATCGATAAAACGGATGTTATATCAAACATGTTATACAATGATATGGCGATTTCATCTATTCCATCAATAGTTTTAAGGTCTTGAATCGTATCGAACGTAATTGCATTGGTTTCGGGATCTATTCCCTGATTAATTAAAACTAAATCGGAACCGTATTGAAATCTTAAATTGGTTGATAAGTTCTGCGACTCCATCTCTGTGACGCTAGTGATAAAGAAAATGAAAGAAAAACTCATCGCGAACATCACAGTAGTGCTTGTATTCCGCCTTCTGTTTCTTTTTAACGATATTTTAATAATATGAGCATACTTCTTAATGAAAGGTGTGAAAGCTCCAATTAATAGGCTTTGTATGATTGGTATAACCCCTACAGATGCGAAGACTAACCCAATTAATATAGCCGCAATAAGTCCAATAAATAGACCGGCAATCATCATCATATCACCCGACAC
>JAGXNS010000004.1 GCA_019894855.1 Promethearchaeota archaeon | reverse complement strand
ATTTTATCGTCTCCAGCGATAGAGCCCGTGTGACTCTTTATCGCTTTAGAACCAATTTCGCTGCGTCCATTTTTTAGAATTAATACAGGTTTGGTCAATTTTTTTAATATTTCTAATAACTTTTTTCCTCTTTTTACGCCTTCTAAATAAACAGTTATTACATTTGTATTTGTATCTGTTTCAAGATATTCCAGCATATCAATCTCATCTACATCTACTTTATTTCCAAGAGTTATCGTTTTCGAAAAACCAATTTTTTGACTTGCTGACCATTCAATAAAGATATTCCCTAACACACCTGACTGTGCGATAATTGAAATAGAGCCCCCTTCTATAGATTGATCAAAATTTATTTCTGAGGTTGTAAATTTGTTGTTAAAATTAGTAACACCCACGCAGTTAGGGCCAATTATTCTTACATTCGAATTTTTAGCAATTATCTCTATTTCTTCTTGAATTTTGACAAATTTTTCGACACCCGTTTCAGCAAAGCCCGCAGTTTCTATAATAATCCCTTTAACTCCTTTTTTGACAGAATCCTTCACTATTTGAAGTACATTTTCATTCCTTACTATGACAATTGCCAATTCGATATCATCTGGTATATCATTAATATTTTTGAACACTTTATGACCAAAAATAATATCTTTATTTATATTAACAGGATATGTTTTAAAATTCGAATTCAATAAATAATTTGTCATTGTATAACCAAATTTGAAAGTTTCTGAAGCACCTATAATAGCAATGGATTTTGGGTTAAAGAAAACATCCATATCAGTCATTTGTTCGCTCATAATTTAATTTACTCCTTTGAAAAGGATATATAAAAGATTATAATTAATTGAACTTAAAATTTAGTTTTGAAGGTTAAAACTACATTGTTTTCGAATTTAGGGGTATTTATATTCTAAGATGTAAATAAATGGTAAGACGAAAAAATTAATATTTATTTTTTTTTAATTGTATGGAAGCTATAACAATTAATAAATACGTTCAAGTTATTTGTCCTGTCTGCAAGTCGAAAGATGTTATACAAATTCCTAAATCAGTAATAAATAATGCAACACAACTAACTACAATATCAGTACCAAAAGGTAAAATTTGCCAGCATCATTTTCAATTGTTTTTAGACAAAAATTTCGTGATAAGAGGTTACCAAAAAGTAGATTTCCAAATAATCAATGACCAGGGCGTTAAACTAGATAAGATTGATTCTAAAGAACACTTTGTTAACAGTTTAGAGCTCTATAACTCCAGTGATTTAGATAAAAATAAACCTAAAACTATACCAAGAAAACCAGATATTCATAAAGATAAGAAATGTGTTGAAATAAAAATTAGAACTGATTCTAAAATGACTTTAAAAGAAATTTACGATGAATTTTGGGAATTTATTGATAATAACAATGAAACTTTTCGAAAATTTATATTGAGAGATAAAAGAAGAAGGCTAATTTTAGGTATGAATAACCATACGCAGAGGACCGAGCATCAGTTCCTAGAAATTTTGCCTAAAAATTGAATAATTGACAATAATGGTAATAAGTTTTTTATAAAATTAGTCAATATATCTTTTCATTAGTTATTAAATAGCAAAATTATGCATTTCTATCATTTTTCTCCTATTCCATACAAAACTGTAAGCAAAGGGTTAAATTATGTCGGTTTCTTGTATAATACTGATATCTCTTTGTAAATAGAGTGTATCTCATTCTCTAAATTTCGATTTTTTTGGTGAACAATATTTGAAAGAAGATAATGCACAAAAAGGGGGATTCGAACCATTTTTAAAAAAATACGAAAAAGAAAAAGCACTCGTTCTGGAGAGTATTTCAGAGCTTATCGTCTTTCAAGATAAGGAGCAGAATATTTTATGGTTAAATAAAGCGGCAGCAGATTCCGTTGAAAAAACACAAGAGGAATTAATAGGAGAGAAGTGTTACTCTGTTTGGCACAATTCTAATAAAATTTGCCTTAACTGCCCAGTTTTAGCTTCACTAAAAATAGAAGAAACTACATCTGGTGAAATCACAAGTCCAGATGGGAGAACTTTTTTCATTAAAGGTTTTCCTGTAAGGGACGATGAAGGAAAAGTAATGGGAGCAGTTGAAATTACCAGTAATATAACCAAACTCAAACAGACTGAAAAAAATTTATTCGAATCTGAGGAAATGTATCGGAATTTATTTGAGAGTTCCCCTTATTCTATTGGCATATTTGATTTAGACGGAACATTAATTGATTGTAACAAAGTTACTGCGAAGTTTTTGTCCGCTCATAAATTAGAAACTGATA
Source organism: Promethearchaeota archaeon (assembly GCA_019894855.1). GTDB lineage: Archaea > Asgardarchaeota > Lokiarchaeia > Sigyniarchaeales > SOKP01 > SOKP01. The sequence goes on along the minus strand of JAGXNS010000004.1, from coordinate 65,643 downwards.
TTATTGGAAAGCATTTTAGAGAATTTTGGGGATATCATGAAAAAAATAAAGCACTTATCCCATTATTCGAAGGTATCCTTAATAAATTAAAGAAAGACGGTAAAATATTAGAGTTTGAATTTCCTATACAGCAATCAGCGGGAGGTGTAAGGTGGGCTCACGCTATAGCTTCGTTAATAAAAATAGGAAGTGAGAAAAGAATTAGATTTATCGCTCAAGATATCACAGAAAGAAAACAGGCCGAACAAGAATTAGAAACATCGGAAACAAAATATCGAGAAGCTTATAATCGTATTAATTTTTATAAAGACATTTTTTCCCACGATATCAATAATATCTTCCAAAATATCCATTCATCAGTAGAACTAATTGATTTAAATGCGAAACAACCGATTAACATGGAGAAGGACGATGAATTGTTGGAAATTATTAGAGAACAAATCAAAAGAGGAACTAATTTAGTATCAAATGTAAGAAGATTATCGGATATTGAAAATAAAAACTTAGCCTTAAAAAAGAGCGAAATTATTAAAGTTTTAAAAAATGTCATCGCCTCTCTAATAAAAGTATACAAAAGAAGAGAGATAAATATTCAGATTCAGAATGAACCAAAAGAAATATTTATAATGGCAAATGAGCTTTTAACAGATATATTTGAAAACTTGTTAATCAACGCTGTAAGACATAATCAAAATTCACAAGTTGAGATTCTTATCACTTTTTCAAGGGTAGTGAAGGATGGAGTCAATTTTATCAAACTCGAATTTATGGACAATGGTATCGGTATTCTACCTGAAATGAAAGAAAAAATCTTTAAGAGAGGTCAGGGGGGTCAAGTTGAGAAAAAAGATAGCTTTGGGTTAGGGCTCGGTTTAACCCTTGTTAAGATGATAATCGAAAATTTTAATGGGCAAATTTGGGTGGAGGATAAGGTCGAAGGAGACCATTCACAAGGAAGTAATTTTATCATCATATTACCGGAGATGGTTTAACTGGTAACAATTTTTATCGTGGAAGACGATTTATCCTTACAAAAGCTATATGAAATGATGATTTCCACATTTGGATTTAGAGTTGTTGGAAAAGCGAACAACGGAAAGGAAGCAATTGAAATGTATGACGCACTAAATAATAAGCCCAATGTTATTTTAATGGATCACCGTATGCCCGTTCAGAATGGGTTAGATACAGCGCTAATATTGTTAAAACTTAAAAAACCTCCAAAAATCATCTTTACAAGTGCAGATATATCAATTAAAAGCCGAGCGTTAGCATTAGGCGGTTTAACATTTCTAGAAAAACCCTTTAGTATAAAGGCTTTACATGACGAGATTATAAAAGTATTAGAGAATAGTTAATTTTTTCACTTGCTCAAACCTATTAAAAATCTTTCTCCTCTGCAAAGCTAATTTAAAAGAGATCAGCAATACAATAATAAGAAAATTACACCTTTTTATGAAAGTCTTTTATGATAAATTTAAAATTAAGCAAATAATTTTCGAACGTATAAAGAATAATTAATCAAAAATAAAAAAAAGAGATAAAAAGGTATTAAAATATGAGCTATAAATTACCAGATGAGAAAGATATTGAGGCTATGATTGGTATTGTAGGCAAGGATTATGCTACCAATAACAAAGCAATTACAGCGTCTTATCTTTCCAAATCTGTAATGGGATTAGAGGCACAAATTCCTGATATCGTCGTACGTCCCAAATACATAGAAGAGATTCGTAAGATTCTACTTTACTGCTCTGCAGAAAAAATTGCAGTCTCACCGATTTCAGGCGGACTATCTGGTGGCTTTGCGTGTCCAACTATTAAGCCTGCTGGAGTTATGCTTGATTTAGGTAGAATGAATAGAATTATCGAAGTTGATACCGAGAATCGATATGTCGTAGTCGAACCAGGAGTCACGATTGGAGAACTTTGGGCTTACATGCACAAAAATTACCCAGAGTGGGCACCTCCTGTACCAGACGGTGCTCCACCGGCTTCTACCGTAATGGGTGACGCTATCGATCGAGGATTTTCCCTTTATACTAGTTCCGTTGGTCCACAAGGTGATAACTTTATGTGCGGTGAGATAGTGTTTCCAAACGGAGATATTGTACGAACTGGTTCTTGGGCTCTTCCATTTGCGAAACCATTCTATAAATACGGATTAGGTCCAGATATTTGGTCCTTTTTAATGGGATCACAAGGAGCTTTAGGCGTAATGACTAAAGTCGCAGTTAAAATATATCCACATCCAAAATTTAAGACTGTAGTTGTGTGGGGAATGTCCAATCCTGAGGATATGCAGGATCTAACACTAGAAATTGGAAAACAAGAATTTGGAATTGCTCACAACACCGTTATGGTTCAAGGTGGGAATTATCCTTTAGTAATGACGCGTTGGCCAAAAGATAAAGTTCCTCACGATTACGAATTCTACGAACAGTTAGGAATTAGTAAGTGGTGGATGAATTGGGAGTGCTGGGCACAAACTCAAGAAGAGTTAGATTATGTAGTTAATAAAATCAATAAAATGGCTGAAGATTTCAAGAAAAATAGAGCTAAAGATCCTGATAGTATAAAACCTCAAGAACTACATCCCAAACAAATCGCAAGCAGATTGAAAAAACCCAATAAGATTGCGGTTCCTTATTCGTTTTGGGAGGCAGGATTTTTATTCATTACATTCTATACCCCATGGAACGAATGTGCCCATTTTGCTAAAATGTATATTGCTGCTATGGAGAAATATGGTTTTCCACCAGTTATGTGGATTGCTAGTATTGAGCGTTGTAGACAAGCAATTTGTATGCCTATCATTTGTTTCGATAGCACAAAACAATCAGATATCGAAAAAGTTCAGGATATGAATAGAGAAACAACAGAATACGCACTTAAACAAGGGTGGCTTAATTACAGACCAGATCCGTACATCCATGCCCCTCTTACATATAGTCAAGCAGGGATGTATTGGAAATATTTGAGAATGATGAAAAAAATGTTTGATCCTAATATGATAATGCATCCTGGGAGGCTTGCTCTTCCATAACTGAGTAAAGAGGTAAAAAAAATGGCTAAAACTGGAATGGAAAGATTAAAAGAATTGGAGAAGGAAATCTATAAGTGTATCCACTGTAAAGCGTGTCGGTTTGCTTATTCAGGAGAACCTAGTAGAGAAGGAATAGGGGAGTTCACTGGAAAACAAGGTACAGTTCTTTACGAAGGAATGGTTGACGCGTGTCCAGCAGGAATAGAATACGGTTGGGAAGCGTTTTGGAACGCCGGTAAAATTTGGATTGCTCGTTCAATTTTAAGCGGTGATTTAGAATTTTCTGATGAGGTTAGGGATGTTATTATGCCGTGCATTACATGCGGACAATGTTCAGCCCAATGTGAGAATAAAATACCTACAGTAGACATAATCGAATCTTTAAGAGCAGCATTAGTAGAATCAGGCGTCCCTATGATAGAAAAACACCAATTAGTTGATCGGTTAGTCAAGGAATTAAATAATCCTTACGGGGGAAAGGCAGATGAACGGTTTAAATGGGCTAAAGACGCCGGTTTAGGGAAATATATTAACAATAAAAGCGCTAAAGTAGGTTATTATGTTGGATGTACAGCGAGTTATCGTCAAATAGAGGTTGCTATCGCTACAGCAAAAATATTCGAAGATTTAGGGATTGATTTTACATTAATCGAAGACGAAGTGTGTTGTGGGAGCCCATTCTTTAGAGTAGGCGCTGTTGATACTGCCCAAATGTTAATGAAGAAAAATCTCGAGGCTTTTAAGGATTTAGAAACGGTCTATTTTTCATGTGCAGGTTGTTATCGGACTATAACGATTGATTATCCTAAGTGGATGGCAGAAGACGAGAATCTTCCTTTCAAAACCATGCACGCGTTTGAATTGGTTTCAAAATTAATCACTGAAGGAAAGATTAAGTTCAAACCTAATAAAGAGCTTAAGGGAAAAATTGTAACCTATCACGATCCTTGCCATACTGGAAGACATTTTGCGCTTGACATGGAACAAGAAATGATCAAGAACTCCAAGAACCTGATGTTTGATATGCGCAAAGTAAACAAAGCGATCGACGAATGGTTCGAAATTCCTCGAGTTATTTTACGAAAACTTGAAGAAGATGTCGGGATTAAGTTTACTGAGATGTATCGTATAAAGAATAATTCGATGTGTTGTGGTGCTGGTGGTGGAGTTAGAGCAGGTTATCCTGAATTCTCATTACGAACTGCTAGTCTGCGATGTGATGAAGCTAATGCTGTAAAAGCAGATATTTTGACAACTGAATGCCCATTTTGTTGGAGGAATCTTTCTGATGCTAATGATCAATACAATCATGGCATGCAAGTAATGGGCGTTCTGGAAATGATATCCACATACAATCTTTTAGATAAATCAAACTTGAAATAAGCGAGGAGAATTACTCCTTTTTTTTATATTTTTTAATTTATATATTTTAGTTATTTTATAACTGCTATAATCAGTAATTAGAAAGCATTTCTAAAAACGCTTCGAGTCGAGTCATTATTTGTCCTGGTGCGTAGTTTCGTTCGTCTACGCAATCTACATCTAAATGAATAAGTGGGATTCCAATCTTCTGAAGTGCGTCTTTAAACAACACTCGAGCTCCAGCCGATTGACGGCACCCCCAGTGAGCGGGATTAACTGCGCCATCAATTTTGTATTCTTGAGCTAATTGCGTAATAACTTCGAGACGGCGTTCTGCAGGTCCAACAATGGGGTGTATCATCATTCTATGGGCCAAGCTTCTTAAGGGTTGGTTTTCGTCCATAGGTTCCCACCAGATATGGTTTAATTCATCGATAACGATATTTGCCCCGAATCTTTTTTCTAGAAGATCTAAAATATCCGTTTTAAACTGTATTCTATTCTGTATCCACATCAAACGAAATTTTTCTTCGGATAAACCCGTTAATCCGTTCTCAACACGAAATTTGAACTCATCTCTATATAATTTTGCAACTTCTACACCTTCTTCAGTTCCTTGAAGCAATATATAAATTATGAAATTTTTTAGATCGTTTGAGTTTGCAGGACAAGGAACATTCTTACAGAAGTTATTAACTTCTATAAGGTATTCTCTTGCTTGGTTGTTATATTTGATTGTTTTCTTAAGTTTATCATAGTCAAGTTTACGGCCTGTTTCATTTTCAACATATTCTATCATTTCTTTATATTGATCAGTTAAGTAATCAACAGCGTCTGGAGTTGTCTCAATAGGTATGTTTAATATAAACACATCTTTATTGAAGATTTCTCCAATTCGCTTTAAAGCTTTAACGCCACCATTACATGGAATACTGGCACCAATAAGCACATCTGGTTCAGGAAGCAAACCATCCATTGCAGCCCCAATTATAGTTCTATGGTAAGAACAACTGTCGGTTGAAAAACCTTTACTTTCAGAGAGGTCAAGGTATTTACTGGATATTCCTGTTCCAGCAAGCATCGCTCCAAAAAATTCTACAAACATTCCAGAAACACTCATGGAATTAAGTATTTCGTAAGGGACAAATACCGTAGTCCAAGCAATTGACCAGTCGTTGTCAAATATACGAGAACCAATCCGTGCTATCTCGTATACAAATCTTCTACGAGCGGTAACTTTTGTTTCAAGTTTATTTTTAAGACCGGTTTCCAATTGTTCAAAATATTTTTTTAACATGTTATGAGATACCATTTTTACCACCTTGTTAATTTTTAATCATTTCTGAGAAGGCTTCAATTCTCGTTCTAATTTGATTTACATCTCCTAACCCGCCATCACTTTCGATGAATAAAACCGGTAATCCATTTTCTACCAAGATTTCTTTCAAAGCAGGAACATCATACAAATAAGTATCGCAAAATTTTAAGGAATGGTGGATAACTCCGTCGACATTGAAGTTTTTTGAAGTTTTTATGATTTGAGCAGCCCTTTCTTTTATTTGCATCATTCGCGCGCATGGGGTCCTTGTTAAATAAGCTTCGCTTAATGAAGATATTAAATTATTGGAAGACTTAACATTCAAATCAAAAAATTTACTTCCAGTACAAAGATCTTCGTATACAACATTCAATCCAATCTCTTCTATAAATTTAATGAATTCTATTTCGTGGAGTGGACTTCCTGATAAAAGGATTCTAGGGTTTTTGTTTTGTTCTACATTCGTAGGTTTCGATTTTATCTCTTTTATGAGCTGTTTAGTTCTTTCATTCCAAGCTTCTGGCTCGGCTTTGAAGAAATCTGATGTGATTTTCATTAAACTACCAGCTGTAATCAAGGGAGGATCTTCCATTCTTAACGAGTTCAGCTGGTTGTACAATAACCGAGAATTATTAAAAATATCAATGGCATTTTTAATATCCTCCTCTTTAATTGGGGAAGATGTATATTTTTCGAGTGCGTTTCTAAGCTTTAGAAACTCATTTTCGAAATACTTTGACCCTAAAGATAAATTACCCATAGGAATATCTAATATATGAATAAACTTCGTCGGAACATATCTTTTCCAAACATCGTGGAGTCGTCTCATTGCGTCACAAGAGTTTACGAAAATAACTCCATCGAGAAAGTCATATCCACCTTCTATTGCCACATCAATTGTAGACTTTATAAATTGACAGAAATTAGGATGAATATAAGAATCTGCGTTTTGTGGCGGATTTGAATGGCCTATTATTCGATATGGAAGAAAATCTGCAGCATAGATGAGTTCTATAGGTGTATAACTACATAACCATCCAATACATTTCTTATCAATAGTAATTGTATCCTCAATCTCCTTATATCCTAATTAGAGAAAATAAATTAACTACATTATTAAATGATACTGAATCTTTAAAGATTTCAGTGCCAGAATTAACTTTTTTGTATCATATTGATAAATTCAAATGCATCAAACAAAACAATACTAAAAAAATAAATTCGAAAATTTTTATTATTGTTATACTATTAAAAAGAAGTTTGGGGTTTTTTAGTTGACAAATGTAGAGAACAAGACAGCATACCCGTACATTACGGAATTCAAAAAGGAGCCTTTTAAATCTTTTGTTTTAGCAAATAGAAAGGATATCGGCAATTTCTACTTAAGTAATTACAATAAAGTTTTAGAATTATATCAAAATTATAATAGAAACTTAATTAAAGAATCATCTTTAAATTTAGAGGATCTTTTTTGGTTTCTCCTTCTGAGGAAGTATATCAAACAAAAAGTGGACGACCACAGTGAAGTTTTCTTAGAATATGTAAAAAATTGTGAAGTTGAGATAATTGAAAAAGATCAATTGGGATTTAAAGCATCGCCTTATTCAGTAAAAACACCTGATATTTGGTCAACATACTATGCTCTAGCAAGTTTAGAGTTATTAGGAGTGCTCCAACAATACCTAGCGTCTAAAGGGCAAGATATAATTATTGAAAAAATTAAAAACTTTATTTACGATCATAAAAGAAATAATGGATTCTTACATTGCCTTGACAAACAATGCGAATTATGTATTCAAGGACCTATGGGGGAGACTTTTTACTATGTAGTTGAAAGTCTCATGCTTATCGGTGTTGATGTAAGGGTTTTCAAAGAGCAATTCCGTCAATATTTAAGAGAAAGAAAGAAAGATATATCACTAATTTTTAAACTTCTCAGTCTAAAGTTCTTTGATTTAGATTCAGACGTAAAAGATAAAGAAATTCAGCATTTCTATCAATTTCAACAGCCAAATGGAGGCTTTGTCATAGAATCAATTGGAGGAGATATTGCATCTACATTTTGGTGTGTAAACCTTTTCGATATTTATTCGTGGCTGATAGATTACAACCCAGCAAGAATTTATTCTTTTATCACCCAAAAATTAGACTCATTTTTGAAAGATAAAGAAGGTTGGAACTTAGTAGCGTTAAGAAATGTTACTAAGTTAGTAATTTTATTATCTGTTATCTGGAATCGTTTTATCGAAGAAATCGAGAGAGTTGTATTTAGGCGGTTAGAAACAGATAATTTTATCGATTTAAACCAGATAAAAACTACATTTGGCTTAAGTCATGGAGTAGAAGAGATTGTATTGTATATTAACCTCAATTATATGTTTACTTTGAAGAATATCGATATTTCATTTGAATTTAACGATTACCTACTAAATTTAAGTCAAGACAAAAAGAAAATTATCCAAGAAGTCTATGACCAGCTAGGTAATAATAGCATCATTTCACTTTCGGATATTTACAAAAAATATAAAAGTTCCTACCAACAGGAACCCGTGAAATTAAAAGAAGATATCTTTCCAATCATCTATGACTTAATAAGCAACCATTTTTTTGAAGGAGAGATTAGATCAAAAAAGGCATATTTATTTAAAACAAAATTTTACTTTTGTTTAGATGTATTGTACAAAAACATAATTATTTCCGATAAGGAAATTAACAGCGAAAGACTTTTCGAAGAAAAAGCTAAACTGAAGGAAATTAAAAACGATATTTACAATATGACTTTGAAGCTTAAGAACACGATTCCTCAAATTAAAGAAGAAATAGAATCCTATCTTATGATAGACGAAGTTGATTTCGCTAAAGAAAGGTTGAAGTTTGTATTGCGAGATTCATTAATGGAAGCAGATTTTCTTAATAAAAACATAGAAACATCTTTCAATCAAGAACTTGTATACATCAACCTACAAGCTGCTTTAGGTTCTGAAATATCTCAATGGAATAAGTCTTATTCTTTATTACAAAAGCGTTTAGGTGAATTAAATAATTATCTCCTAGAAAAGATCCAAGAGATGGAAAGTTTAAAAAAATTTAGCAATATCTTAGACGAATTAGATAATAAAATATACGATATTCAGGATCAGGTAAATCGCGAGATAGATTCTTTTAGAAATTACATTATAGAGGTTCTTGAAAAGGGTTATGATGAAGAAAAATTAAATCTTATCATAAATGCGTTTAATAAAATAGCCCAAGTCGTAAGCAAATACGATTCAGTTATCTACAAGGTTTCGCATCAGATTACAACAAAGGAGAAAAAGATCGCAAAGAACCATAAGAAAATAATACAGAAATGGATTAATTTTAAAGAAAACTTTGATTTGATTTTTGCTGATTACACTATTGGTTTTCAGTTTTTCAACAATTTAAATAGACAGATAGGAAATGTTAGGGATAAAATTCAGGAAGGAATTCTTCAAATTAAAGAGGAAGTTAAACATATAGCCACTCAAAATCAATATCAAGAAGCATTTAAGATTATTAAGAAGGAAGCGGATAATTTACTAAAAGAAAAAACAAATGAAATTCAAAGCTTAAAAGCTATGGTTAAAAAGAACACTTCTTTTAAACAGAAACTATTTCCGCTTTATAAATATATAAATGAAAAGCTTGACAGTCTGGAAGAAAATATCATTGAGTTCATAGCCGAACAGGAGCAATTTTTAAAAGAAAAGGTTATAGAAGAAAGAAACAGGGCAGGTGTTGAGGATTTTGATAGTTTTGTTTCAGATACTATCCAAAATTTTAAGGCTAAGTTAGAAAATTACAGGTTAAACATTGATCAAACCAAAGTAAATGAAATCCCAAATGTTATTAGTGGTTTTGATAAAATTTTAATTGATTTTAACGAAAGTAACAAGGTTTTTTCTAATAAGATAACAAATCTAAAAGCAATTATCACAGATCTTAATGAAAGTTCGATAAAAATTATACAATGGGAGAAATTTAAAGTATTTCTTACTGAGGAAGTTGATAAACTAAAGGAAGAATATGTTAATGACATCATTTCTCAAGAGATTATATTAATGAGTGAGGAGGAGCATACAGACACAATTAGTCTTAAAAAATTGGCCGATAAGCTTAAACTCAAATGTAGAGTGATAATTCCGAGAATTAAAGGCATGATAGAGGTGTCTAAATTGCAAGGTGATTTACTTGAAGATAAAAAAGAACTTATAGTTCACACTGAAACTTATTATAAGAATAGAGAGTTAAAAAATTTCACAGAAAATAGAATTATTAAGCAAACCCAGGAAGCAGTAGGAAAATTATTAGCCCTATACGATTCGTGTATAAAAAACAAAACTCTTGGAGTAAACTTGCTAGAAGTTCAAAATAGAATTAATGATTTAAGCGATTTGAAGGAATCTATTACTGTCCAATACAACACTAAGACAAAAGAGTTAAATATTGATGAGAATAGATTAGAAAACATGGAACTGATTAATGGTCTAAAGGCGGTTATAAACAATAATGAGAAAGCGATTTTGAATATTAAAGAAAATTTGATTCTTTTTAAAGACTTACAAATATTTATAATCGATTTACTAGATACAGTAAAAATCGAATTTGAGAATCAATTGACTAAAACTTCCTACGATGTAGTGAGAACTGACTCCCTTATTAAGATGAATGAGATTCTTGAAAGCAGAAAGGAGAATATTATAATTAGACTAAGGCAAGTTGACGAAAAAATCGAAAATAAATTGAAATCGACTATTAGTTTATCTTATGAAACAAGGAAGTTTGAGACCGAAGCGAGAGAATTTTATGTCTCTCATAAAAATGAGATCAAAGCAATGATAGAAGAGAAAGTTCAAGCAATAAATGATAGGATAAAATCTATAAGGTTTGAGACAGATCGAGGTAAATTAGTACTAACGATTACCAATAATAATATCCATTTAAGCCAATTATTAGGAACTTTACAGGCGAGGGTTGAAGATTATATTGAAACAGAACAATTTAAGAGAGCTTATCTAAAAGTAAATAAAAAACATAAGTATATCGAGCAAGAGATTAGGAATACAAATAGAAGAATTAAAGATATGTATAAGGAATTTAATAGAAATTCTAATGATTTTGAAACTAAAAATAAGCACATCATTGATGATTTTGACCGATTCGTATTAGAGTTTAATGAAATTCTAAGAGAGAAAGTTAAGACATTAGAGGAATTAATTGTGAAATCATACGTGGAATTTGCAATCAAAGCTGTGGCAAACGAGTTCCTTACCTTAAGTTTTTTGCAGAATGAATTAAAGATAAAGAAACCCCTAATTCAAAAACGCCTGATTTCTCTAATTAGTTCTGGGAAATTGAAAGGGAAATACGATCCTCAAATTGGTTTATATTACGAAAATCCAGAAGTTCTGAGTATGCTTGATGATAAAGAATTAGAAGTTATAAAGAAAATGAATTTCCGCGTGTATATGTTTATAAGGCGTTTAAAGAATTTTACAAGCCAGTATGGCTCAATAATTGCATTCTTTGCCTCACTAATCACGATCTCATATTATATTTTCCAAATTAGTCCAGTTACTATAATCATTCCTATTATATTGACTTTAGTAGTTCTTGGATACCTTCTTTTCAAAAAAAAGCAAGACGAAAAGATTTGATTTGATTAATCTTTCCTTTTTTTTAATTTATTTCTAATGACATAACTGCGATTTAATCGTAATCCTTTAGGAATTGTACTTCTTTGGTTGTTCTTTTAAGGTAGCCTAAATAGCAGGCTTGATTAAAATGGGCATAAAATTTCTTTTCTATTATATCTTCTTCTTCAGCAAATGCTTTAAAATCCGAAAGAGGCATTTTTCCATCGACACTATAAGTTTTGGCAATTCTAATTAGTGTTTTTACATTATGATTTAAATAAATTTTTCTTTCTGGCATTTTCTTATTTTTTTCCTTTTGATTTCTTTTTAATTTTAATATTGAAGTTTTTAATTTCAATTTATCCAACTTTATTACATCGGAATAAAAAATTACACCTACATCTCTAAATCTTTTAAATTCTTCACTGTGGGCAAAGTTATCAAGTTCTGTGATAATTTCGTTTATTGATCGATTCGAAAGTAATTCCTTTTCTCTTTCGCGTCGCTCTCGATAATTTTTAATTAAATCATATTCTGAAATTTTATTTGAAACTGTCTTAAAGCATATTTGTTCTCGTTTAACTTCATTACATAATTCTAATTGTTTTGAATCTGATAGCACCGAATTCATAGCCATTTCTTTTCGCTCGGCAGCTTTATAAAATGGGACATCGATAGATTGTCTGGCTATTAATAGATAGCACCTTCCAGGTCGATATCGACCTGTTCTACCGCGTCTTTGGATTAATCTAATTTCTGAGGGAACTGACTCGTAAAAAATAATTGCGTCCACATTAGGTATGTCAAGTCCTTCTTCTGCAACGCTGGTGGCTACAAGTACGTCTAGCGCCCCATTTTTAAATTGTTTAATTATTCCAATTTGTTTATCTTGGGAAAATCCAAAATCATCTGGTTTGGTTGATTGACCGATAAATTTTTCAACTCTTAAACGAGATTCAAAGCGTTCTTCTATTAAATTTCTTAGTAATTCAGCCATGGCTCTATATTGGGTGAATACTATTATCTTATTGTTTCGATAATCCTCAATTTCTTCAGTAATTATCGAAAATAACTTTTCTATTTTAGGATGTGAATAGCCGTTAATGTTATTTTGTAAAAGATTGTTTTTGATAAATTTGAAGTGTTCGGAGTTGACAATTCTTTTAGCCGAAAGGATATCTTGATCGGATTTCCATTCAATTTTTTCTAAAAATTTTAAAAAGAGCGTAATATTTTGAGATTCTAATAAATCTTTAGCGTGAAGTAACGTTATAAAACTTGAGCAATAAGAGAAGATTGATTGAATGTTTAACGAGTTTTCTTTAACTTTATCTATTATTCGATCAGTCTTGAAAAAGAGAGCATCGAAGTAATCCTCTTCTGATAATTCCGGTAAGTAACCATTCTCGTACTTAAGAGAAAGTGTTAAATCGCGAGATATCCCTAAGAAATCTAATTTTGAATAGTATCTTTTGTTAGGGGGCAATAATTTTTTGTCAATGAAGAATTTCAGAAATTTCTCGAATAAATTATACCAAACTGCACTTAATTCGATGACTTTAATGGGTAAATCAACAAATTCTAAATGGGTATCTATATCGTAAATATACTTTTTTACATCTTTATCTTCGTAGGTTTTGAATATAACATTCTCAATGAATAGGCTATCACACAATTCCTGTATCCGAAGGTAGCTTTTTCCTGGTGAAGCCGTTAATCCTAGTATAAGAGGATCTTGGCAGGTATTAATATATTCCGTTGATATGAAACAATACGCATAATTACCTCTTGTTCTGTGAGCTTCGTCGAAGATTATTAGAGATACGTGCTTTAAATCGTATCGACCCCTCTCTACATCGTTTTTTATTACTTGAGGTGTCGATACAATAATTTTAGAATTGTTGAAAAGTAAAATTCTCTTTTCAGGCGAAATCTTGCCTGTAAACGAAATAATCTCATCCGATTCAACATTAAGAAAATCCTTACATGATGCTTCATGTTGTGAAACTAAAGGTCTAGTAGGAGCAAGAATAATGATCTTAGATTCTGGATATTTTTCCAAAGCTTCACTTACGAGTAAAATCCCAACAATCGTTTTTCCTAAACCAGTTGGCAATACTATTAAAGAATTTCTTCCTTTGCACTTTTTTGTGATATTATTTTGATACTGTCGATAAAATACTCTATCTTTTTTTAAAAAAGGATGATTAAAATACGCAGTTTGCATTAAAGAAAAGTTGAAGTTGATTCTTTTTAATACGGAGAGGGATATAGTTTAATAATATCAAAAAAAGGAGGTGAATCAAATTATATTTTGAAATAACTTAGTTTTAATTATTACTTTCTTTTACCATAGTGTTTATTAGCAAATATTGCTATATTGAATAAACAAATACTATGTAGATTCAACAAGTTTAAATATGATAAATTGTTAATAAATAATAACTAACTGAATTACCACTTAACCTCTTCTCCCAAGTTAGTTTATCCACTCCGTGGTTCACTTTGGATAAGGTTAAGTTTGATAATTGGGAAAAGCATGTGAATAAAAATGAAAATTTTATATATTAATCCGGCTCGTCTGGAATCGGGGATGGACGCTATTATTACTGGAGCACCATTAAGTTTAATTTCGATAGCTGGGATGGTCCCAGAACATGATGCAAAATTGTTTGATTTCAAGGTTGATAAATATCGCGAGAAAAAATTTCGTAGCGAGTTAAATCGGTACGATACAGTAGCGATCACAAGTATGACGCCACAAATATATTCAGCTTTAGAAGTCGCTAAAATGGCGAAAGAGCACGGTTGCAACACGATTATAGGTGGATATCATCCTACATTGGTACCAGAATTTGTAGCCGACCACGAGTATGTAGATTTTACGGTAAGAGGAGAAGGAGAACATACTTTTAAAGAAATTATCGATTACCTTGATGATAATAAAAAACAAATTTCTCTTAAAGAAATTGATGGAATTTCATACAAAAATAAGGAAGGTAAGATTATCCATACTTCTGAAAGAGTGTTAGAACACAACTTAGATAATTTTCCAATGCCCAGACGAGATTTATTGAAAGGAAAGCTTTACACATACTTGGGGACCACAACTCGCCAAGTAGAAACTTCAAGAGGTTGTCCGCACAATTGTAAGTTCTGCTGTATTATAAAAATGTGGAGAAATTCAAGTGGTGGTTCTACATACAGAACTAAATCAATTTCAAGAATAATGAGAGAAGTATACGATGTTGACTGGAAAAACGATTTTATTTTTTTCTGTGAAGATAATTTCACAATTAACGTGAAAAGAACACACAAGATATTGGATACTATAATTAAATCAGGAGTCAACTCTAAAATGCGCTTTTCTTGTCAATCAAGAGTGGATACTCTATATAATAACCCAGATTTAATCAATAAATTGCATAGAGCCAATTTTAGACAAGTTTTTCTTGGAATTGAATCCGTTCATCAACAGAGTCTAGACGCTATGAATAAGAGGAACACTACGCCTGCAATGGTTAAAACAGTCGTAAAAAGTTTACGGGACAAAGGAATATCCATCTTCGGCGGGATTATAATCGGTTTTCCTGGCGAAACCAAACGAATGGTTAGACAAAATATTCAAACTACAATAGACCTAGATTTAGACTGTGTCCAGTTTACACCCATTACTGCTTTTCCGGGGACGCCATTTTATGATGAGATGAAAGAGAAAGGAATGATAACCGCAAGCAATTACAAATTTTACGACTTGTTTCATCCAATGATGAAAACTGAAGAATTAACCTCCAAAGATTTTCTTCAATTAGTAGCGGAAGCTTATGCCGCTTTTTATCTGAAAGGATGGTTAATTAGAAGGGCTAAAGAATATCTCAACCCTTTTGGGAAATTCAATTGGATGCTGGGAAGCTTGGGAAGGTTAGTTAAGCAGGGAATATTGGGCGGGCTAGGAATGCTCTATTCTCAAGGTATCACAACTAAAATAATTTCAGAGGAATTAAAAAATACGGCTGAATTAATGAAAGACATCAATCCAACAATTAAATTATCTACAACAAAAAAAACCGAAATACCATTGAAGCATGATTCGTTAACTCTTGAAATATCCTCAGCAAAAAAAACCGAAGTGTCATTGAAGCACGATTCGTAAGTACTTTTTTTATAGATGCGTACTAAGTTAATTCATTTTAGGTAGTTTTGCCTTCATGTCTCGTTTTTAAGGATCCTAATACAGCTAGCGTTTGTTCTCCTAAGGAAATTAAAAACATGGTAGAGGAAATGTTTGAAGCTGAAAAACAGTGGCTTCCACAGTTCAATTAATAATTTATAATCCTACTCAAAATAAAGGTTACATTTAGTAACCCAAAGATTTATATTGTTATTTCTGCATATGACTTATGGATCATTTAACACCATATATCTTTTTTTTTGGCTGTGTTAAATCTATAACCTTTAAAGATTTAGCACAGTTTTTTTTAAAAGAGTACCTGGTTTGATCTTTTGAATAAAATCTAAAAAAACTCATTCATTTTGTCATTTCATGCACTTCTAAATAGAAATGTTTATTACATGTTATCCTAAAATATTCTCGATACAATTGGGAATAAATTAAAAAAAAAGAAAAAAAAGAGTATTAATTGTGTAACTAATTCATATGTCTTTTTAGAAGTATTTAATAGCGAGTAAAATGTCGTCTCGAGTTATCTTCTTTCTTTTGCCATGCTTCGTGAGAACTAACGCAGATTTTGTAATTGTAACTGCGGATGCACTCATCCAGTCTACTAATTCATTGACAGCGTCTCGAGCAACGATTACGGCGCCGTTATGTTTCATTAATCTTCTAATTGGACTCCAACTAATATATTCAGCCATTTTTTATTCAATCCTCCACTTTTTAATTATTTGAGTTAATTTCCTTAAATGTTACTTTTTTGATCAAATTTAATTAATCAAATAATTAATGTTCTTTTATATATTTAAAGATTTTGATTAGAGCTTCATTTTCTAAAGAAAAAAAAGAAAAAAATTTTACGACAAAATTCAAATCATATTAATTGAATAATCTCGTGCAATATAGGTTTCTTTTATCAATTTGTCGAATCTATCAATATTTGCTATAAAATGATATATAAAATAGGAAATTTTTAGCTGATATAGAAATGTGGAAATAAATTTAAAAGATTTCAAAAAATAAGTTAAAATGTGAATCGTTGTATAATGAATTTTTCCGTTATAGAAAACTTAAAAAAATCAAATTTATGCTTGTTCTTTTCTGTTAAGAGGAAGAATTTTTTGCGAAGCTCGTTGAGTTAATTAGTTCCAAACAATTTGTTCATAATTGCATTTATTGCACTTAATTGATTCTCCTTTTGGTGGAAAATAAGTCAACGTATTTCCACAATACCGGCATTCCAGAGTGTAAATTTGTTCTTTAGACTCTATATGACCACGTAATATCATTTCTCTTTCAAACACGGTGATAATCTTCGTTAAGAGAGATATGAGTAGGTGAGGATTTGACGATGCTGCTAACCACTCTATTTTGTGACCCGATAATTGACAGATAATCAAAACATCGTTCCCTGAGACTAAATCAGTTCCAAAAAACCAACTTATTTTCTTGCTTTGAATATTCATAATTAGTTGGAAGTTAAGGGTTTCAAGAACTTCATTTATATACTCAAAATAATATTTTTCATCAAGTTGGCTATCAATACCAATTCCGATGCTTTTAATTGCTTTTTTTATCCATGGCTTTTCTAGAAATTGTTTAATTTCTGACGAGGGTATGATTTTTTTTTCAATACTGAAGGGATCAAACTGAATTGGGATGGTGTCAGTATCAATTGCCCTTATGAAATCAGCATTGTTAACAAAAGTAATAAAGGATCTAATTGTACCTTTTTCTTCTAAGAAAAGGGGACATAAATATAGGTTTATCTGTTTATTAGAATTTTTCTCTAGGCTTTCAAATTTCATAACGATTTGTTGTTGTTCAATTTCTTTTTGATTGTTGTTACTTCCATCTCCCCCAGATTCTAATGACTCTAGAATCAAAGTTGGGGGGGTGCTCCTACATAATTTAAAAAATCCCGGAAAATTAATTCTAATTTTAACCTTTGTAATAGGATCGGTGCTTTGATTCGTTATTAGTAAAGAATAAAGGTAGTTTCCCCCAAATGGGACTAACTTATAGACCATATTTATCTTGTCTTCTTGATCTATATATTCTAATGGTTCAGGTTCAAACAATTTTGACTTCGTTTCAGTATCTTCATTAAATAGTATTAATTCATGGGTTTCTTTTTGATTTTTATCATTATTTCTCCTTTCCATGAATCATTCGCCAGTTTTTCAATTAAAATATTACAATTGATTTTATAAGAAGTATTAAACTATTTTAATTTATATTTTTTTTTGACCAACTGTTTTTTTTACATATGATTCTTATTATATATCAACAGTATGAATGTATTGAGCGAATTAGATCCATTATTTGAAAGTCCCACTATTAAACCAACATTCGATTATGTGCATGTTTTATTGTCACTATTTCTATTTGGTGAGAATGTAGAAGGGATTGGCAGATATCGACTTCAAAAAGAATTGGAAATTGGAGCTGGAACTGTAAAGTCATTATTCAATAAATTAAAAGATGTTACCAAATTTATAATTGTTCCAAGCGAAGGAAAATTGAATGCTGGTGAAATACAGAGGAGAGGGCATGTTTTAACTCAAAAAGGTTTTGAATTTTTAGCAAAAGTAAATAAGAAGATTCTTTTGTTAAAGAAAGCAGATTTGGAGTATTTAAAAGATATTGTTATTAAACAAGAAGATGTTAACTCGTATTTCTGTTTAGTCAAAAAAGGATCTACGAAGTTAAGTAATGGGGTGGAGCAAAGAGACGCGGCTATAAAAGTTAACGGTTCTGGTGCCACTTGCCTAGTTTACGATGGAATTAATTTGTTTTTTCCTACAAAAACAGCTTTCAAAGATGATAAAGATAAAACTAAAATTAATCCTAAAACATTGAATTATTTTAAATCGGAAATTGAAGAAGCTAAGGTTAAAATTGAAAAAAATGACGTAATTATAATAGGTTCAGGAGATAACTATCAAAAGGCTCGGTTAGCTACTTTGAACGCTGCTTTAACTTTATTCTGATTTAATATTCGGAGTTAATTATGAGATATGAGAAAGATATAGTTTTTTATATCAGTAATACCATAGTTGAAAAAATCGGTACCTGTATTAAATTAGTGTCCCCTAACGAAGCTAGCGGTTTTATCTTAGGGAATATTCAAGAAGTTAACAATGATAACGGTAATTTTAGTTACAACTACCATAGCACTTCTTTTCATTGTATAGAATCCAGTATAGGAAGCACTATATCATTTATATTAGATAACGATCAGAAAATTTTAGAGCTTTCAGAACATTTAATGAAAAATGAAAACTTGAAATTAATAGCTATTCTCCACTCTCATCCTGCTGGAACAACCCCTAGTAGCACAGATAAAAATAACATGAAATATTACCATAATAGCGGTCTAAAGAAATTCACACACTTAATTTGGATTATTGTAGATTCCCGGAACAAAGAGATGAATGGGTTTATTTATCTGAATAACAAGCTTACGCAAATAAAACTAATAATAAGTAGTAATGAATATTTAAGATAAATTTTTAACAATTTATTGAACTTGTTTAAATCCTGTCTTATCTATAGAGCAAATTTGAAGTTTAAACCCAGAAGCAGCATCTCTTTCTCGAGAGCTTGATATCGCTGTTTCTATCAATTTTATCCCTGCTGGTTTATTCAAATTTGGTTTCCAGTCAGCTTCTAACACACCTAGTGAAAATGGGGAACCTGAACCAAACGAAATAAATTTTTCTTCTTCATATAAAGTTCCTAATAAATCAACGCCATAAAGAATTCCGTTATTAGTTTTATGTGAGAAACCTCCTATGATCATCATACACAAGAAGTACGATCTTCCGCTAAACAAAACATTCCTTGTCATGCTTGCAATGTACTGTGGATCGGGTACTTTATCGTCCTCTACTTGTTTTAATCTTGATAGAGCTTGTAGTTGATTAACAACATATTGGCAATCTGCAACTCCACCACTAATAGTAGCTGCCGTATAGTCATTTATTTTAAATAATTTTTGAGCTTCTTTGGTGGCTACAGTGTATCCTGCAGTAGCTTGAGATTCAGTACCGATTACAACGCCATCCTTTACAATTATCCCTACTGTGGTTGTACCCGATTTAATTATATTTTTTATAGAATCTTCATCTAAGTTTGGATATTTTGATTTGTTCTCCATCATTTTTAATCAATCAACAAATGTTTTAGAATTAGTTTAAGATTTTTAATAGTTATATTAAATAAATTAATTTTACCTATTTCTATTTTACTTTTAAAAATTATAAACTATAATAATAATCATATTTATAGATTGAAGTACAATAGATACAAAAATTTTAAAGATATCCTCCTTTTAAATAATTAAATATATTATTTATTAGGTGTTTACAATCGCAAGATCACAAGCTCGTTCAAAACGCAAGTACACGGGTAAAAAGTATAAGACCTTCCACAAGAAAAGGAAGAGGGAATTGGAGAGACCACCCATTAACACGCAGATAGGCGTTGAAAAGAAAAAGAAACAGCGGACGATCGGAGGAAATTATAAACTTAAGTTATTCTCCTCAAATTTCATTAATTTAACTGATCCTACGACTAATAAAACAACAAAAGTTAAGATTTTAAAATTCGAAAGTAATGCTGCTTCTAAGGATTTGAATCGACGCCATATCCTCACTAAAGGTGCAATAGTGGAAACGGAATTAGGTAAAGCACAAATATCTAGTCGGCCAGGTCAACACGGAATTTTAAATGGTATCTTGATTAGCGAGTAGTCTCTTTTTATCTTAAGATGTATACGTAAGATCAATTTTAATAATCAGTATTAATTGTGATTTAAGATGGTTTAAATTTATATCAAAAAACTTATTCTTGTATTTTGACATTCTTAATATTGGCTTTCTTACCGTCTATAATTTCAGTATTCTTACTTTGACAGTATTTACATTGAAATAATTGTAAACCGGTTAAGTGTGATTCTTCGCTTAAGGTGACAGATGAAGTTTTTTCGCAATCTCTGCATCTTATTTTACCAGGAAGCAGTTCGATTACTAATTCTGCACCCTCGGCAATAGAACCAGTTGTCGCCATTTCAAATGAGCGTTTGAGAAGTTCTGGCACAATTAGTGTTAATTCACCAATTTCGAGGTGAACTTCTGTTATCTTCTTAGCGTTATGTTTTATGGCTGTAGCTTCTGCAATTTTAAATATATTAAAAGCAAACGAGAATTCATGCATAATCGCAAATTTATTTTTTTGTTTGATTTTTTTTAATTTCTTTAGCGAGGTCTATTAAGACTTTAGACTTCTTTTTACCCTTCGTATTGATCGATACTCTACCAGGATCGTCCCACCAGGTTCTAGGATATTGATAACCTTTTTCGAAATGGGCTTCATAGCCTAATCGTTTTGCAGCTTTTAAAATATCATTTGTAGTTATTTTTTCTATTGCAAACTTCTTCGATATGCGCCTTCCCTTTGATCTACTCCTTTTTGCGTCGAAATATTGAGGCCAAAAAATGGTAAAAGGTTTTCTGGAGCGCATAATTTAGTATTAGAATGTTTTAATTTAATAAAATTATAAGAATAAAAAACCTCTAAAGAATTTAAAAATTATTGCTTTTAAAAAAAGGGATAATTAAACATAAATATAATTTGTGATTTTAAATAATACTAAGTTAATGCAGACCTATTCATCAAAATAGATGTATGAAATTTATAACGAAAGAGGATATTAAAATGAATTTAAGAGAATTAGTCAATAAGCAAGCAAAAAAATATGGAGACAAAACATTTATGTATTGGGAGGATATAACCATTTCTTACTCCCTAATAGATGAATTAACTAATAAAGTAGCAAATTTTCTTTACAATCTTGGAATAAGGAAAGGAGATAAAGTTAGTGTTTATCTACCAAACATGCCCGAGTTTGTTTATCTCTACCTAGGAATTCCTAAAATTGGAGCAGTTACTGGTCCTGTAAATGCATTGTTTAAGGCTCGAGAAGTTAAATTTGTAGTGAATCATTCAGAGGCAAGGATTATAGTTACAATCCCGAAATTAATGGCAGTAATTAATGAGATTAAAGATGACCTCCCAAAAGTAGAACACATAATTGTTATCGGAGAATCTGTTGAGGGAACTTTAAACTTTTGGGAATTAATGGAAAAATCATCAAAGAATGCTCCTCCAGAAGTAATAATTGACGAAAAAAATGATCCTGCCGCTATTCTTTATACTTCAGGGACAACAGGGTTTCCTAAAGGCGTTTTACAAACTCACTACAACATAAGAAGAAATGCTGAAATGATAAAAGATTTCCTGAAAGCTGAAGAACACTACAGATTTATGTTAATTTTGCCATTATTCCATGTTAACGCACAAATAGTTACTGTAATGGCGCCTTTTACTATTGGAGCTAGTTGCATTTTAACTCCGGGATTTTCTGCCCAAACACACTGGGAAACAGTATCGAAATATAAAGCTTCCACATTCAGCGCGGTTCCGACCATACTATCAATCCTTATTAAAATGCCCCACGAAAATTTGGATCTTTCTTCCTTAGAATTCGTAATTTGTGGAGCAGCACCTTTACCCGTCGAAGTATTCAGAGAATTCGAAGAAACATTTAAATGTAGGATTGTTGAGGGCTATGGTCTAACAGAAGGTACTTGTGCATCTTCAGTTAATCCAATTCCTACAGATATAGAAGATAGGCGAAAAATAGGAAGTATAGGTATACCTCTACCTGGTAATGAGATGAAAATTGTAGACAGTGATGGTAATGATCTTCCTCCAAACTCAAAAGGTGAAATTCTTGTTAAAGGCGATAATGTAATGAAAGAGTACTTTAAAAATCCAGAAGCGAACGCTCAAACTCTTAAAGGCAGCTGGTTGTATACCGGTGATATTGGCCATATAGACGAAGATGGTTTTTTCTACATAACAGATCGTAAAAAAGATATGATTATTCGAGGTGGAGAAAATATCTATCCGAGAGAAATCGAAGAAGTACTTTATTCACACCCAGCAGTCTCGTTGGCGACAGTTATAGGGGTACGAGACAAAATTTATGGAGAACTTCCCAAAGCTTTCATCGTCTTAAAAGAAGGAAAATCCGTGACTACCGAAGAAATATTAAAGTTTTGTAAAGAAAATCTTGCAGATTTTAAAGTCCCAAAATATGTCGAATTTCGAGATAATTTACTTACGACCCCTACGGGTAAAATAATGAAACAAGCACTTCGCGATGAAGAAAAAGCTTAATGAGATTAAAAAATTTATTTTTTTCTATTTTTAGATTTAGTATAACTCTAATAATAAGGTTGCCTTTATGAACTTCGGAGATCATTAAAAATAAATAGAATTTATGATTTTAATTTATACAAATCTAAGTTGGACTAATTTTTCTGTGTAAATTATAAGAAGAACATACTTTTTTAGAAGGGAGGGTGGTCTAGCTTGGTATGATACTCGGCTGGGGGCCGAGTGGCCGGGGGTTCGAATCCCCCTCCTCCCATTTTAGTTTTAAGCGAAATTGAACAGATATTAAGACCTCCACTGTTTTTTTTTTACTACATTTAAATTCAATATATCTTAAAAATATTAAATGTTTAAGAGGAATAGGCTATAAATATTTAAGGAGAAGTAGTCTATTTTTTATTTAATTAGCATTTAAATTATGGTGTCTTAACATGAGTGAAATTCAAGAAACCGATGTAATGATGCGAATAGCGGCAATCGCGAGTGGAATTATAGTTTTAATAGAAGCAGTTTTAAAAATAGCAGGTGTTTCATTGGCAGTATGGGGATGGGGAGCAATTGGAGGTGCAGTTGCTCTTCTCTTAGCTATTCTTGTGATATTACTAGGTATTAGACCAATCCATTACACTCCCGTATTTTTGGGGATTCTTGGAGTAGGTGTCATCGTCTTTGGAGTATTGATTGGCGGTATTATAATTATTGTAGCTACTCTACTTGGAGCAATAACCTAATTTTTTTTTTTTTATTTACTAGGAAAAATAATTACTTAATGCACTATTTCACACACTAATCGTATAGATAAATCAAGATTTAAATTGCCAATTTCTTAGTGGAATTAGATTGATAACGAGAACTTAGACTTTGAGCTAAAATAAGGGCTCCTCTGATTTCAGAGATATCTCCTACCCTGGAAGTATCGACAATTGCGCAATCAATATCCATGTAAATCGCACCATATGCTTTACCTCCTCCCAAGTGAACCAAAGTTCGATATATTAAGTTTCCTGTAATCCCATCAGGAGCAATGATTAAATTAGTTTTTTTAGCGATCGCATTTTCAATTAAAATCTCTGAATGTTCAATCATTAGGGACGAAAATTTATCTCTAAAATAATCTACAACTTTTTGAGCTTCTTCGATACTACTATCTACATTTGGATTTCTTCCTATATCACCGATTCTTCCACCGCTTAATATACCCACTTTTGGTTCTAAATTTAATGCTTTTATTTCCTTGATTGCTTTATTAATGAATATTATTTTGCTATCATAATCAGTACATTCGTCTATACCTACTGGTCCGAAAAAAAACTGATACCCTGTGAAAGTTTCTAACAGCGCTAACCGATTTATTTCTAATATTTTTAGAATGGATTGAAGTCCTAGTAAGAATTTGGTTGAACCTAAACTTCCTCTCACAACACTTGAAATTTGATTAGTTTTAAGATAATTGAGAATTTCAGATGTGGGTTCATCTGATTCAACTAAAGTAATAATTTTTTTATTTTTACTAAAGAGTTTATTATTAGCGATATGATCGATTGATTTTCTTCTTCCAAAGAAAAAAAATGAATTACACTTTGGTTTTAAAGCTGATATTGCAGCTTCTAAGATTTTATCATTATGAACCTCTGAATCTCCTAGTCCAATACCTATTTTAGCTTCGATACCTTTGGTTCTTTGATAGAATTTTTCTAATATACTCATCGAATTTCTTGTTTTTTGTTAAAAAGAACTGAATACTAAAAATGAAATGATGATGGTTAACGCATTATAAACGCCGTGAGTTATCATAACTGCAATTAAATTTTCTTTCCTCCAGTTATATAGCAATCCAAGCAAAATGGAAATCGCGAAAAATGGAAAGAAGTTGAGGAGCAATGAGACTAAGAAGGTAGTCAAAGATTCTGGAAATAAGAATATTCCTATTAAGTGAATTGAAGAAAATATTAATGCTGTAATTAATATACCCCAATTTTTACCTAGACTGCGTACTAGTCCCTTTTGTAAAAATCCTCTGAAAAGCACCTCCTCTGATGTTCCTATTATTAATATCATTATAATGACTAACCAAAAGATAGTGAGTACATCAGAAGATGTAATGAGAACATCCACTTCACCAGAAGTCCCAAGAATATCATGTACTATTTCGTACCCAAAAATAACTGTTAAAATAACCTCTATTAGAAAAGACACGCAAAAGACTAAAAATACTCCAAGAATCGCAAAACCGAAACCTATAAGAATTTCTTTCAATATTCTTTTATTGTTAAAACCTTTAACAGTAAATCCTAAGAGTATCAATCGATTATTTAAATTTGGTTTTTTTAGGTACTTGCCAATATATAACATTGGAACAATAAACAAAATTAACTCGATAAAAGAACTAAAAATAATTAGATACGGATTGGCTAAGATGTCATATATAGTATCTAAGTTAAATGAAAAAAATACAAATACGATAACTGCTAAAATTGCTATAGAGTTCATTAAGAGAAAAGCAGCCGCAGTCATGCCAATAGAAGCGAAACTACCCCATAACTTCTCTTCTTTTAGATTTAAGAGATTCTCTTGTGAGAGTCTCTTTCTTGGAGGTCGAGGAGATCTGAAACTGTAAGGTTGGTAGGTAGTCGAAGTCCGAGGACCTAAAGATATTGTATTGTTACGAGGAGGCATCCTCATATGGGTATTGATGTAGATTAAATCCACACCACATTTGGTGCAAAATTTAATATTCTTCACTTCCGGGATTTTAGTTCCACATATAGGACAATACGACCATCTTAGCTTAATTTCGTTCGAATTGTCTATTTTATCCTTCTCATTCATTCTTACAACAAATTAAGGTTTCAAGATATACTTGTTATAGTTTATTATTATTTCTGGTTTAAAAGGATAATGCGTAAAAAAAAATATTGTCAATTCAATGTGTAAAGTAGCAAATCAGTGTCTGATTTTCCCACTTAATGGGATTTACAAATCCATATCTTTCGAACTGGATGGGTTTATTCAACGGTATGTTTTGAAGACTTTTTTCTCCGTTTCCCTTAGACACTGTTCCATCGGGTTTTATGATTGAAACGTTTACATTTTCTTTTTTGGGTACCCAATGTATTATACTATAATCCCGATTTAAATCGGAGCTGTGGAAACGAGCTTGAGTTTTACCATCGTTTACCCTTATAGATGTTATTTGAATGTTTATAAGATCTTTTAGGCGTATTATTTGATCGACATTGAGTTTAACCATATCTGCTCGAGATATTAAAATCAACAATTTATTGTTTATAGCATCAACTTTAATTTTTCTCCTTCCTTTTTGTGGGTTGGTAGGTTGTAACAAAGGCTCAGCTATGAAGTCTGAAAATGGAACATCGCTAATTTCAATTATCACTGGTTCTTCTACGAAGAAATATCTATTTGAAAGCTCATCAATAATATTTTTATTCTTTGAATATAACCAGTTAACCGAAAAATTAATAGCATTAATAGATAATCCTAAGTCTAATAGGGAGTCTTTTAAAGCTTTTGGTTCAATACCTCTCATTTTTAGCGATTGAAGACTCCATGTACGAGGGTCGTCCCAGCCACTATAGGTGCCATTAGCTATATTATTTCGAGCTTTTGTTTTACTTAATAGATTTTCTTCATTTTTACTCAATCCCGAAAAATTTAAACGCCCATAATGGATAAACTCTGCCTTTTTCCATCCGAAATGGTCCCATATAAAATCTTCTATTACATCCTCTTTAACTAAATCGGACCCTCTAAGTATGTGAGAAACACCAATAAGATAATCATCAATCGCCCAAGAAAACTCCAACATCGGCCAAACCAAATATTTAGTGCCTACTCGGGGGTGTTCAGCTTCGGATATTCTCATAATAATTTGATCTCGTATTGCAGGATCTTTATACTTCATCCCAGTTTTCAACCTTACAACAACTTCAGTTTCATGATATTTCCCATTTAACATATTTTTCCATTCTTTTAAGTTAAAGGATAATGTGTGATTTCTATGTGGACAATCTAATTTACGATCTTTGTATTTATTTTTAAATTCTGCTGCGGTACAAAAACAAACATATGCAATATTATCTTGAATAAGTTTTTCGCAGTACTCATAATAAATTTCAAGTCGTTTACTTTTGTAATAAACTTTTGAGTAAGTAATATCTAACCACTTTAGTCCATCCTCTATTAACTTATAAGCTTCAGGGAGCACATATTTAGCTTTAGAGGTATTTCTCAATGATTTTGGACTTCCAATCGTATCATCAAAGAAAAGTATTAAGTCCCCGTTGTATTTTTTGGTATATTCGCTGTTCAAGACTACCATTCTTGCGTTTCCAATATGTAAAGCCCCGCTTGGATATGGTGCTAAACGCATCACAATTTTATCGTAATTCTGAGTATTAGGTAATTCTGGTAATGCTTTCTTTTCTTTCTTTGACACCTTTTTCTCTAAAGCTTCGGGTTTTAACTTTAGTAACCTTGCTTCTTGTTCTTGAAGAGTTAATTTGGAGACTTCTAAGGCGATTTCATCTAGAATCGGTTTAATAATTTTTATTTGATTTCTTAGCTCTTGGTTTTGCCCTAAAAGTTTTCCTAATACAGCTTTTACATTGGGTTTACCTCCAAATTTCACTGAATTTTCAAGGGTAAAAGTCCATAATAATCGCGTTATCTCTGAATTTTCCACTATTCAAACCTCTCTAAAGATCATCAATATGAATGTATAAAATTTTATTTTATAGCTATCTGAGTATTAATAATAAACCTTATCAGAAAAAATATATCATTATTAAGGTGAATATTAGCATTAATACATTGTAGCGTTTGTAATTAATTAAAAAGAAAAATTTGGTGTTTAACATCTATTATCGTGGTTACATACTCATTAGGTTAAAGGTAATTGGAACTGAATGGGAAGTTGTAAAAAGATTAACAAATTTAAGATCGAATAATCCGGAGGAAGATTGGGCAGTGACTTACACAACTCCTGTTTACGGAGGATGGGACTTAGTAGCAGAATGCAAATTTACTAAACTTCAAGAACTGGATAAAATTGTAGCTTATATTCGCGTTGACGATGATTTATCTAACTGGATCGAGGAAACCACTACATTAGTATCTAGTAAGCCTGATTATCCTAAGTAACTAAGATAATCAGATTATTTCTTCTATTACAAAAATCGATGAATTATTAGAAACATAATCTTGGATAATTCTAATTCATCTCTCTTATACTTAATAGAGAAATAAAGTATTTTAGCTTTAAAGTATTTAAACAATTATTAACAAAATTTTAGCCCAGTAGTCGAGTGGATAAGACGCTTGCCTGCGAAGCAAGTGATCAGGGGTTCAATCTTCTTAAAACTTCTTATAGAAGGAATAATTCCCCTCTGGGCTACTATATCTCTAATCTATGTATTGTAAAACTTCTTCAATTGATTTAATTCTTGTTAAATTAGGAAGATTAATTTCTTTTTCATAAGGGAACTCATAATCTCTCTCTTTTAAGATAATTTGCATACCTACTCTATTAGCACCGACTATATCAGCAGCTTCATCACCTACCATTATACAATATTCTGCGTCGTTTTTTGTTAATCCCATTCTCTTTAGAGTATGAAAAAAAATGTCAGAATTAGGCTTTCTTTTGCCAAACTTAGCAGAAGTCACAATAACATCAAAATAATCATTCATTTCATTATCTCTAAGTAAATTTTTAATAGTTTTATGATTTGGATGATTGGATATAAGCCCAATTTTTAAGTTTGATATTTTAGATAAAGTTTCTAATGTAAATTTCGTTTTTTCATCGGGTTTCCATTCTTCTTCTTCACAGGAATGATACAACTCCGCAAGTTTTTCTAAAAAATTATTTTTTATTTTCTCTTCTTGAATTTCATAGCCTTTTTCTTTTAACTGGTCTAATGTCGTCTTAAACAATAAAGTGGTGGGGAATTCATTTTTTGTTTTCATTGCTTGTTTAAAATAGGTAGCTCTCTTTTTGTTGAAAATTGTGATGAAATCTTCCATCATTTGACCTTTGTCTTCTAATACTTTCTCTTGCTTGAGGATTTTAATAGATTTTGACAGTCCCCTCCTAAAACAATCAAAGTATTTTTTCATTGAGACGTTTTTAAAATGAAATAGTGTAAAACCAAAGTCAAATATGATTCCCCTTACTTTCATTCTAGATATATAAATCACTTGAAGGAATATTAAGCTATCTCTCTAAGATTTTTAATGAGAATTTCACCTTATATTAATAATTTAATAGATATATAAAAGATTGAACTAAATTATTATTTTTATTAAGATTATGTCAATGGATAAGTGGCTGGATGACGAAGAAACCAAAGAAAAGAAAAAAAAAAGAAATGAAATTTATAGCAGCTTATCAAATGAAGAAAAAAATGATCTAAGTAAACAAAAAATCCGCGAATTAGTAAAAAAAGACGAAATTACTAGTATTTTTGACGAGAGTAGAAAGAGCTTTTTAACCAAAGTTTTAGAGTTTAAAGATTGGTTGGATAATCGAGCATATATAAAAGGAGACATTGAAAGAATTCAAACTTGGGTAGAGAATCTATACTCCATGGTTGATATAAGCATAAATTTCCAAACCAAAACAAGGTTTAATAATGGAGAAGAAACTTTGATTAATCGCTATAAATCCATTCCTGTCAAATTTTTAGATGAAAAGACGCGAATTGCTTTGAATAAAAAGTTGAAAGGAATAAAGAAAACTAACTCAGACAATTATTATTTGCGAAAATTAAATAATATTGTTAAAGAAAAATTAAAAGATGCGGAATATTATGCAATCTTAAGAGACATATTAGAGAGTTGATTTTTATTTGAAATTAGTTTGTCCAATCGCAGGCGTAGGAAAAAGACTTCAACCATTTACTTATTCAAAACCTAAGGCTTTCCTCAAAATTGCAGGAAATAGGCTCATTGACCACATACTAATTAAGCTAAAAAGAACATTCCCAAAAAATACGGAAATTGCCTTCATTGTGGGCTATAAAAAACGACAAATAACTAAATATATTACTGAGCATTTTTCTGATTACTTTAATATTGAATTTATCGAACAGAAACCGCTTGGCTATTTAGCAGATACTCCATTTTTTAGTGGCCTCGGAGATGCCATTTTACTAGCTAGGAATTTTGTTAATAATGACGATTGTTTCATTTTTCTAAGCGATAGGCTTCCAATGGATGACTATTCTTCAATTTTATTAACTTATCACCAGGGGGAATGCGATGGAGTAATAAATATTAAAAAAGTTGATAATCCTAAGTTTTATGGTGTTACGGTAATAGATGATGATGCTAAAATAAAAAAAATAGTGGAAAAGCCAGAAGAGTTTATCTCTGATTATGCTGTTTCTGGAGCTTATCTTTTTGGAAAAAGAATAGTGAATCGATTGTTTGAGCTATTAGATGAACAAAGCAAGGTTGAACTCGAAAATGGGAGAGAACATCTTTTTACCCCCATAATAGAACAGCTTATTAGCGAAGGGATGGTGTTTAAAGGGAATATAATGCAGAGTGAAATATTGGATTTCGGAAGACCAGAAACATTACTTGAAGGAAATCGATATTTGTTATCTGAAACCAAAATAAACGACCCATTATATGAATCAAAATTCCAAACGGGAAACATTTTAGATTCTAAAATCGTCCCTCCGGTTTTTATTGGAAAAAATGTGAGCATTAAAAATTCCGTAATAGGTCCTAATGTTTCTATAGGCGACGATTTACATCTCGAAAAATGTATCCTCTCCGAATCTGTAATCGGAGATGGAGTATTCCTAAGAAAAATCATTTCGTCTAATAGCATCATCGGAGATTATTCGATATTGGAGGACCTCATAAAGAAAAATATAACAATTGGAGATTCTTCTTATATTACGACTTCGAAAATAAAATCTTTTTAAATTTTATGAATAAAAGCTCATTTAAAAAAAAAGGATATTAGTTAAATATTGGGCGTTTATCTTGCCATGGTGCGACTTCTTCAAATGCTTTTGAGACTTGAAGAACTGTTTTTTCATCAAAACGCTTCCCAACAATTTGCATTCCAATGGGTAACCCAGATTTTGTCCACCCAGATGGAATTGATGCAGCCGGTAGACCTGTCATGTTAAACGGATATGTAAATGTCATCCAACTTGTAATACTTAACGCTTTTTTACCAATTGTAGGAAATACTGTTCCAGTTTCCAACCACCCTGGTTTAATAGCAGGACATGGCAATGTAGGCGTTATCAATATATCGTAATTCTTAAAGTATTGATACATAACTTCGTAAACTCGTTTTCTTTGTTCTCTAGCCTTTCCGATATTCATTGCAGTATTATCCAAACCTAATCTAATTGAGCCAATTAAATCAGGGGTAAGGTCTTCAAGTCTATTTTTATAATCTTTTTGTAAATCATAAGCATAACCAATACTGACCAAGGTTTTGTATGATGAATCAGGATTTTTTATTTTTAAATTAGTTTCTTCTACATCCCAATCAAATTCCTCAAACTTTTGAACACCATTAAGAACATTTTCTTTTACTTCTTCCTCCAGTGTTTTTCCAAAACCCAAGGTCATTGAATAACCAATTTTTAATTTTTTGGGTGTTTCATCAACCTCCTTAACATAATCGATGTCATCGTCGGGAAAAGAGTTATTATCTCCAGAATGGTGACCTTTCATAACATTTAACATAAGAGCGGCATCTTTTACGTAACGGACAATTGGACCGTAGTGATCCATTGACATAAAATGGATTCCAATGCGAGGATAGCTAGGAATACGCCCAAAAGTTGGTTTTAAACCGTACACTCCGCAACAGCTACTAGGGACTCTAATTGAACCACCCCCGTCGGACCCTAAAGCTAATGGTCCTATACCACTTGCAACAGCCGATGCAGCACCTCCACTAGATCCTCCAGAATTTCGTTCTAAATCCCATGGATTTTTAGTTTCTCCAAATATCTTATTATTTGTAAGAGCGATAGAACCAAATTCAGGTGTATTGGTCTTACCAAGCATGACGCAACCAGCCTTAATTAATCTTTGAACAGCGATGTCATCTTGTTCTGGAATAAAATCTTCATACAATTTAGAACCAAATGTAGTTCTTATCCCTTTTGTTTGCATTAGATCTTTAATTGATGTTGGAATTCCATGCAATAACCCTAGGCTTTCACCTTTTTTAACTGCTTCATCTGCTTTTTCGGCAGTTTCTTTTGCTAGTTCAAAAGTAGGAGTACAGTATGCATTGAGTAAAGGATTGATTTCTTTAATTCGTTCGATTATTGTTTCAGTAATTTCAATTGATGATAATTCTTGAGATTTAATTTTTTCTCGCATCTCAAAAGCCGACATAAAACAGATATCTTCTTTATTCATAGTTTTTTATCTCTGTAGAATTAATTTTAATATATTAATGATTATTTGAAGTATCTAATATAAATTAATTTCTTTAATTAAGGTAAAATAATTGTAGATTTCCAAAATCAAATTTTTAAATTTAAAAAAATTATTATTCTGTAATTTACTAAAGAAAATATTCTATAAAAGAAACTTTCGCAGAACCTAAAAACGAATATTGATGTAAAAGTGAATAAAAAATTAAAAATAATTTTTTTACTAGGAATTTTAAATTTCGTTATATTCAGTTCCTGTTTTAATTTAATTGGTAAAGCAGAGACAGATCATGAAATTGGTTTTACTGAAGGAACCGAATTAATTTGGGAGATTACAGTACTAGACTTAGAAAGTTTTAGAGAGATTTTCGGATTTGATCCTAATTATGAATTAGGAGATCAAATTAGAATGATTATAAGAGAAATCAATGAACTTACATTTTATTGGAATATATATGTAGAATTTTGGGATTATAAGACTGATTGGGGATTAAGTGGTGAATCTATCGAAATTCTTATCTCAAAAAATCCAAATCTTTATGAAGATTACCTATTCAGTCTTACACCAGTAGAAGATTATTTAGAACAAGTTATAGCGACCCTACCTTCTGAGTATTATAGAAGTGGCTTAACAATATTTAAACAAGGGAAAAGCGACACTGGAATGGATTATTTATGGGAAAAGGAATTTGATTCAAGAGGGATTCTTATAATAGAAACTTATTACGATGAGTTTGATCAGATAATAATAAAAAGTGAAGGGAAATTTCAGATTATTCCTTTTGGTATAACTTTTATTGGTTTTACAATATTTGCTATTATTGCCATAATAGTTGTTTCTATAAAAAAGAAAAATCTCAGAATTAAAATTTAAAATCTTTTTGCCAGTGCTTATACCCAATTTGCCAAAGCTTTAATCTAGGTTTATTTACTTTACTATCCAATTCAATTCCAGGTAGAGGATGGTCCATAATATTATGATAACGCTCATAATATTCTTCAGCATTAGATGTCCCTTCAATCATATTCAAAATAGCTTTTTCTGTAAAATACAAGATTAAATCTGGTTTAATATCAGGCTTAGTTTTCGTCATCTCTAGCGATTTTTCATTCTTTTTGAATAAAAAGAAGTTTAGTTTGATATTCGCATCATCAGTGGATTGCTCAGTGATACTATATTCCCAACATGCATTGACATGTAAATGTCTCATTAAATCTAATTGATTCGGAAAAAATTCTTTTAATTTTGAATATAATTTATCGGGTTCCATTGTGTATGAAATTTATTTAATTTTTTCTAAATTCAGTGGAGTACCATCATAAATAAATTTTCCATAAACTAACTCTTGAGGATAATATTTGCAACCTGCAGGATAAGCAGAATCTTTAATCCCTCCTAAAGAAACCGTGATATCAACAAGCATAGGTCTAGCATTAATATAAATATTTGCAGCTTCTAATTGATTCTTAAAAATCTCAATATTATTCAAATTAGAAGTGTAAACTACTGCTCTCATACCATAATTACTCGCATTTGCTAATCTAATTGCATCTTTCATATCTTTAGCTTTAGTAATAGAACGGACAGGTCCAAAAGCCTCTTCTCTCCACAAAAATGGAGCTTTAGATAAATCTTCACACAATTCTGGTTTAATTTCCACCAGAGTCGGCGTATAAAATAATCCATAGTCTTCTCCCGTATCAATTTTTTCACCACCAGTATATATTTTAACACCATATTCTTTAGCATCAGCCACCATCACTTCCATCATCATTAGTATTCGTCGACTTCCCAATGGTCCAATATCAACAGCTGGATCTGTGGGGTCTCCATATTTTAATTTCTCAATTTCTTTTATTAGACATTCTGTATATTCATCATATATATCTTGATGGACTATAATTCGCTTCATAGAGAAACATTGTTGACCTGAATTGGTGTAACTTGCCATAGCATTCCATCTTGCTACATTTTCTAAATTAACATCATCCATTACGATTCCAGCATCATTTCCTGCGCACTCAAAGAAGAATTGTTTAAAAGGTTGAGTATACATTGTGACTCCCATTGATTTATCTGCAGTTTTTTTCAACATCCTTCCATATCTTACAAGAATATCTTTTGCAGTATGTGAAGAAGTAACCGTCATAATAATCTTGATTAATTGAGATTTAAGAAATTCATCTACGGCCCATTCTCCTGGAGCAATAACCAAATCTAATGCATCTAATCCGGGAAAATCCATCTCCTTCATGGTGGAATAGGCTTCTAACATGGTTAAGGGGCATGCGGTAGATGGTTTAACAACCGCGCCATTTCCTACTAAATAATTAGCGCCCATCTGATAAAGGGGAAGGCTAATAGGTGTGTTACGAGGAGAGATACAAGCAGATAATCCGTGTGGAATATATTTTATAATTACATTTTTCTCTCCTTCAATACCAGTTAATGGTTTGTCTTCTATAAATTGATAATACCAATCGCAAAATTGGAAGCCCGTAAGCACAATATTCAGTTCCCAATCCGAATATTTGATCGGTAAACCTCCTTCTGCTACAACTAAATCTTTTAGTTTTTTCTTTTTAAATCGCATTTTACTTGCATATTTAGAGAGAATTTGAGCGCGTTCAAAGAAGTCCATTTCTTTTAATAAATGTTGATTTTTATGTACTTTTTTTATTTTATCTCTTAGAGACTCAGGTGTATCTGCTTGTATGGTATCAATAACTTCTCCAGTATATTTATTTTTTATTTCTAATTCTTGAACTGTTGTCATATTTTTAATTACCTTTCTAATTTTACTGATGTTTCTAATATTTGTTTAAGAAGATTTTTAAATACTATTAATATCGTCATAATCATTGAGAATCCCAGAAGCCTGGGCAAATTTACCATAGCCCATATCGATTATAGTTTGCGTTCTTTTATGTAATACAAAATCAACCCATCCTTTCTCATCATCTGGATCATTATAAAATGATCCGCAAAGTTCAGCATATTCTACTTTTGATTTCGTTTGAATTAATTTTTTAACAGCACTTACCGAGAGCGCTAATTCTAAATCAGAATCAACTGCTCCTCCGGGTTTTATTTCAATTCCATTTCCATTTCTAAGTACATTAAAAATATCTACAGGAGATTCTTTATAATATGTTTCCGCTGAATCATAAAGAGCGAAATCAAAGATCGAGCCTGATATTAGATCAGAAAAAATTTCCGGATATTGTGCTAGAAATGTGGTGTATTTTTTTGCTATTTCTGTTTTATATGCATCCTTATCAATAATTTGACTTGTCAATTCGTCTTCTAACATGATTTTCGTAAGTTTATATCATTTTTTTATTTCTTCAATATATTCCTTATACCATTTAATTGTCTCTTCTAACCCTTCTTTTAGTGGAGTAATCTTATACCCCAATTTATCAATGGCTTTTTTTGAGGAATACGATCTATGATATTTAATTGCTCTTAGTGTAGGTCGAGTTAAAAAAGGACTTTTCTTATTAAACTTAGCTTTAACTTCCAATAACCAAGCATATGCCATCGCAAATGTGAAAGGAAGCTTTATTGCTTTTTTATCTCTTCCAATTTTTGCAATTAAATCAAGATATTCTTTAAATCTAACATTTTCTCCCCCAAGAATAAAATCTTCCCCAAAAAGATCTTCTCTATTTATTGCATCTGCTAAAACATTTGATGCATCATATACATAAGAGAGACAAGTCATAGCTTCTCCCTTTCCAGGACAAATTCCCAAGGGAAACAATTTTCCCCTCATAACATCAAATAGCATTCTACCGAAGATATTAAAATCTCCTGGACCGTATACGATTCCGGGATAAAATATCATCACTTTCAAACCTTTTGGTATATAACTCTTCACGAGTTTTTTCGCTTGGAATTTAGATTTCTCATATTCCATAAAAAAATCCTCATTTTCATGAGTCTCATCAACAGGTTCTTGAGGTGTAGGACCTAAAGCAGTAAAGGAACTAACATAAAATAATTTTAGATTATTTTCAAGAGCAACATTAGCAATGTTTTCTGTCCCCTTTACATTAACATTATAATAAATCGATTTATCTTTCGCCCATATGCCTGTATAAGCGGCAAGATGATATATTGCATCTACTTTACTCGCAGCTTTTTTCAAACTGCTAATATCTTGGACGTCGCCGACAGCATAATCAATACCATTAAGGTCCTTAAATGGTGTAGTATTACTACTCTCTCTTATCAGTAGTTTTAATTTATGTCCTAATTCGTGTAATTTTTTAACTAAAGGAATCCCAATAAATCCCGTTCCTCCAGTTATAAGTATATTGGCCATTATAAAAATAAGTAATTGTATATTCAAGTCTCAAATAAAAGAGAATTATTAAATCTTGTTTTTAAAACTTTTAAAACAATTAATATTATTAAAATAAGAGAAGTTTAGGAAGTTAGACAAACATGTAGCAAATTTAAAAAAAAGTTTTATTGACCAATCCACGATATAATATATTTTAATTCCTTGGGTTGTTCGAGTTTTGGCTCTAAAAACTCCCATCTTCCTTTCATTCCGACTTCTTTTGCGGTTAGATCAAAGTGACAAATTCCAATCCCTACATCGATGTTTACGAACGTATTGTAGCCTTTCATTTTTAAATCTGGTGAGAAATATACATAGAAATGAAAATTATCACAATCCTTTTCTTTTAAAACTCTCCATGGTTGCTTGTTGCCTGCAGATGGAGCAAGTCTAACCATTTCCAACAAAGCTTCATATCTACCGGTTGTCTCTCGAGGAAGGGGTGTAGAGAATGTCTTTTCAAAAAATATCTTACTCCAAGGAAACCGAGAATCAGCTTTTACGAATGCCCGTATAACTTTCTCTTTTTTGCGTCTGGTATCGGTAGTGTATCCAATTGGCGTTATTGCTGGAACTATTTCGTTTTTTTGGCAATTGATTTTACTAGAAAAAAGAGTTTTGTTAAAAGTTCCTCCCAGCCAACACGTACCTAGATTTAAATCGGTGGCTCCTAAAATTATAGCTTCCAAGATGTATCCATAATTTTCTTTGTAATAATCGGATTTTTCGATCGCTCCCACTATAAATTCTTGAGCTCCCTTGATTAGCCCATAAGTTCCTAATTTTTTTCTTTCATCGGGAGCAAATTCTGGGACTGCTATTAATTCAAATCGTGTTTTTCCCGCGAGCTCACTAAAAGGACTTTTAATATCTTTAAATGTTAAAATTTGATTCATCTTCTTCTTCGTATCATCTTCAAGTAATTGATTAGAATAAGTTCTCCAAGATGTCCGTTCCTTTATAATGGCAATTATAGATTTAGAAAATATCATTACTTTTCATAATTAACGGCACCATATATATAATTTTACAACTAAAAAGACGCTAATTTGGGGTTAAAAAATTAATCAGGCAAAATTCTATTTATTTTTATCATAGTATGCTTTAGATATTGTTTCATGTAATGTCTTTCGCTATTACAATAATTTAACTTTTCAAAATTAGATAATTCTTCGCGATTGCTTAAGATAGCGTGGATATCTTCCACCATGGTTAAATATTCTTTTTTAGCAATATCGCATTCTTGAATGAGTAAATCTATAGGATTATTTATGTTATAAGAATTTTTTCCGGCATTAATCTCTTCCTTACTTAGATTAAGATTAGTCCCATTTAGGTTAATTGTTTCGAGTGTATTTTCAGCATCCCTGTTGTTAATGAAACCCTTAGAAATAAGTATTCATCCCGGAGAATTTTCGATATAAAAAAATAATCCAAGACAGCTATTTAAAAAAAAAGCCTCAGTTAATTTATCATGAAATTAAGAAGTGTATTATTTTAAAAAAAAAAAGATATAATTATGGATACCTAGATTTTTGAACCGCAATTTTCACAAAAGTTGCCTTCTGAAGGTAATTCATGACCGCAATACACGCAGTATCCTTTTCCTTTCGTTTCTAATGGCTCTGATAGCTTTTTTGGAGGAACTACATATTCTTCTGATTTCACGTAAGCAACTTTTTCACCAAGAATTATCTCTCCCGTTTCTGAGTTAAAGCGGTAGCTAATAGCTCCTTTTTGACGTAGGTCGATAAGAACTTTAAGCACATCCCTAGGTTTAATTCCGACTTCGAGAGCTATATCTTCTAATTTATGAGTTCCTTGATTACTGCGATCCAAAATTGCAACTCTCACAGCTTTTTGGAATTTATCGTTAGTATAATATTGCTGAACTCCCCCAAGAATTATAAAGAAGGCAGGAATGAAAAGCCAATAACCCCAAGATTTAAGACCAATAAAGTCAACACTGAAAGCTATAAAAAACAAGGATAATATTGCTACAAATAAGAATACAAATCCACATCCTAGCGTTTCAATTGCGGCTTCGTATTTTTTTTTTGAATAGTATCGATTTCTATAATTTGTACTTGACATGATTTCTAACCTTTTTTTAGTAGTAGAAATTCTAAATAACGAGATGATTCATTTATTTAAAAAGATTTGGAGTCCAATTTATAAGAAATAAATTTAAAAAATAATTTTTAGAAGATATTAAAAGCCTTTCCCATCCAATAGACGACCAAATAACTATTAGGTATTACCTGTTTTAATCCAACATTATAAGATTCATTATTACCCCCAGTTCCAAAAAATTTACTACCTTCCCAGAGAAAGTGATGAACACCCATTTCGGATACTGTTAAAGGAAATTTGTACTGAGTATCTCTTGGATCGTCGAGATCGATTGTTTCTCCAACCCACGAGAAGAGAGTTCCATATATGTTATTTTCAAAGAATTCAGACCATTTTGCTCTACTAGGATCAATATCCATATTAGCTATTTCTGGATTTAAACTAGTGGCTCTTGTAGAATTAGGTCTTACGGTTAAATTATAATCTCTTATCCCATTTCCCCAACCAGAAGTGTTAAAGCGCCACAATTGATCCAAAACATCCCATTTTATAGTCTCGTCAGCATAGTTAGGATCCTCAAATAAAGCCGAATCTTTTATCATTTTCATAAAGGCCAAGTGTATGATATTAAAAAAAGCATTACGGTGGTATCTCAAGAAACTATAGAATCCTTCCTCGAATCTTTTTATATAATGGTGTTGAAGTAGAGGGTTATCTTCTAAAATTATTAACGCAAACTCTACATCCATGCTAAAAGCTAGAGCATAGGTGTCGTACGCTGTATTGCTAACTGATCCCATGTGACCATTGTGCATAGACATGATTTTTGTTGCTGCATAATGATAAAGAGAATCATATCTGTCTGGATAGGCCGTAGCTCCTATGCGAAGTAAAGCTAATTGCCACATGCTTTCACCTAATATCGGATTTAAATCTGATCCAACAGGTTCACCATTTCCACCCAATATAAGCCAATTTGTTTTGCGAAAGCCTTCTATCATTTGAGCTGTTAATAACTTAATTCTTTCAACGCACCATCTACTTTCTTCATTAGCTTCAGGATCGATGAATTTTAGCACGCTAGCGAATCCCAGATAATACCCTGCTAGCTCGTCACGAGATGTGTGCAGCCTTACTCTCCAATTCTTGTAAATTCCCGTTCCATTAAAGTGTCGCGGATGATCTTGGAATAGCCATTCGTGATATTTCCTATTTTCTGGAGCGCACACAAATCTTGCAGGCATTCCAGGGTAATCGGGGCCAATCCCTCCGTTAGGAGCAGCAAGCATGTTGCTGAATCCTGTAACACATTTTTTAACCATACGCGTTGCATTATTTAACTCGTCTAAATCGCCAGTATCGTTTGCGTATTTATAACGTAAACATTGAGAAGCGAGTGTATAACCTAAATGCAAATTTCCATTATCGGTGCTATGATAGCTCTGAACTTCGTTATACGAGTCATTAATGAATGTAACATCTATACTTATGTTAGTAGGAATGTGCCATTTTTCTAACAGATAATCGTATTTATCAGCCATTTGGTCTAGATAAGTTTGGTTTGCTGTAATTTGATCCAAGGGTGTAAAAAAATTGGTATTTGGAGGTTCAAGGTGTAGGGTGAGTGATGCGAGATCGTCGAGAATACTAAGACCAAAACCAATAAAACTAAAAAAGCTTATTACAGGGATCAAAAGCAAAAATGTTACCACGATATTTTTCTTTAAAAGATTTTTTCTCGTTCTTATTCGCATTTAGACCCCTAACCTTTCACAATTGATATAAAATATCTCAAGTGTTTTACTATGTATCTATGTTCACTCTTTTATTATTTAAATCTTTAAAAATTGAAGCCATGATGGATCGTCTCTTAATTGTTCATATATTTGCTTAACACCTAAGTCAACTCTGAATTGATTTTTTCCCATTTCTACAACTCTTACCTCCCAATTATGTTCTTTTATCCCTTTTAGAAGAGCTTTTGGAGCTTCGATTTCACCCTTTTCGGAAGGTGAGAGATTTCTCAAAACATTGAAAATATTTTTAGAAAAAACGAATACGCCACAATTATTCAAATTAGTCTTCGAGGTTCCGAGCGGTGGTTTTTCAATTATATTGGTACATGTACTACCATTGCTATAAATTGCGGCCCCTAAGTAAGGATCTTCCGTGTAATTAGCAACTAAAATATAATCGTACTTTTCTTTTTGATGGATTTCAACCATATCTTTATAAATCTTATAAGGGACTAAAATATCTCCCCACGTTAAAAAAAAATGGTTATTAAAAATAGAACTTTCACAAAGCAATAAAGCTCCTCCAGTTCCATTTAGCTTTTCTTGCTCAAAATATTCAATATTTACATTCCAATTCTTACCACTTTGAAAATAGCTAATAATTTGTTCTTTTCTATAACCAACCACAAATATGAATTCTCTAAAGCCTGCAAATATCAATCCTTCTAAAATATATTCTAAAAAAGGTTTACCGTGAAGTTTCAGCATCGTTTTTTGATATTTGTTAGTATAAGGTTGTAACCTCGTTCCTTGACCCGCACAGAGTATTATTGCTTTCAATAAGTCTCAACTCCATAACTTGTTTTTATTTCGTACGCCTTTCCTCCCGCTTTTTGAATAGTTTCCTTAAGAATCTGTTCATTATTTGGAAATAGCGCGAACATCGTTCCACCAAATCCCGATCCGTTTATTTTACTGCCAGAAGCCCCGGCTTTTAGACAATCTTCAATAATTTTATTAATTTTACTCGTTGATACTCCAATATTATCCCTCAATTGCTCTTGATGCTGATTTAAGAGAGTTCCAAGCTTTTGATAGAAATCAAGATCAACACTTGGGTTAATTCCTTGTTTAACTGAAATAATATAATTTTCAATTAAATTCTTCGCTTTATTGGTAATGTCCCGATTTATAATGTTTCCAATTATCTTCCTTTTGTATTCTTCTTTTATACTGGACATATAAGGCTCAATATCTTCTAATTTTGTGTGGAAGCGATCGAATTTCGGAAAAATCGAATTTACTATCTCGAATGCTTTTAAAGATGAAAATTTTGTTCTAATTAAGTCATCAACTGTTGCCTTCTTCTCCATAGAATTTCCTAAAACAAATCCTTTAAGAGTTAGATCATATGTTTTTAATTGAGGTTTAGATCCGCCTGGTTTTAAAAAGATTAGATTACCAAATACCGATGTGAAGTGATCCATCATACCACCTCCTTCTTGAAATTCTTTTACTTCAGTATCGTATCCTTCTAATGCCATTTGATAAGGTTCCATTTTTCTTTCAGATATGAAATTTAAAAAATATAACCAACATATAACTAATGCAGAAGAACTCGCAACACCTGCATTAATTGGGATGTCCCCAGTGATTTTTATTTTGTATCCTTTAGTAAACCTGAATTTTTTCCGAAGGAACTGATTATAACCACTTATTAAATAATCCCTCTTTGATGTATAATCCCGTTCCTTGTTATTAAGCGGAATTTCCACTAATTGATTTAAGTTAGGTAAACAAATTTCGAATTTCTTTTCAGGAATTCTCTTTGCTTCTAAATAAATGTATTTAGA
This sequence comes from Promethearchaeota archaeon, assembly GCA_019894855.1. GTDB lineage: Archaea > Asgardarchaeota > Lokiarchaeia > Sigyniarchaeales > SOKP01 > SOKP01. The sequence continues at coordinate 23,384 of JAGXNS010000004.1, read as the reverse complement.
TATAGCCATTGAAATAATTGGGTAATCTAAATAATCTTGATGTTCACCAAAAAGACATATTCTTCCTGGAGATTTTATCCTTATCATATTACTTTTTCAATGAAAGTTAAGAAATTGAAAATACTTTTCTAATTCCAAATAATTATATTTCCTTATCGTTTAAAGATTTCAATATTTTTTTATATTACTAGGATATTACTTTTTTTTTTCTTCTTTGGATATTAGATTTTATTGATACCTAGGTTGATGATTTTATTTGAGTTTTTATAAATAACTGAAGAAAGTAAGACGAGTTTAATTCATGATACATGATTTCTTAATTATTAAAGATGGCTTACCGTTATTGTTCAAGAATTTTTCTATTCTTAAAAATATTTTCTCAGAAACAGATTCATTACTTATGGTATCTGGTTTTTTTTCAGCACTGAACTCGTTTTCTGACTCTTTTGAAGATTTAGGAACAATTAGCGAATTGAAATTATCTAATAATGATTTAAAATTATCGTTTTTAAAGGACTCAAGCATTCCAAATTTAATTTACATTGCCACATACGATGAAAAATCTAAACCCGTAAATGTTTTAAGAATTTTAAGGAAGCTTTCTCGAACATTTTTACAAAAATTCAGCATCGATGCAATATTAAATTGGAGAGGTAATACTAATGCATTCAAATCCTTTGAGAATATCTTAGAGGCTTTTGTAGATGAAGAATTGAATGAAAGCGATACTGGTTTTAAGGAGAGAGTTGTTGAGTTGTTTAAAAACGTAGAAGAGAGATTAAATGAAGAATCCAACTTACAAGCTCTAAGAAGTAAGCTAGATCCTCCACCTAACTTACCGCCTTATTGTAATCAAATCCCCCGATTCACAACGCTAAAAAAAATTAATCCGAAATATTACTTGTCAGGTGCAACTTCACAAAAAATATTTTATCAAATCGATGGGAAAAAATCTATAAGACAAATAACAGAAAGTTTGGATTTAAAGCATGTACAAGTCTATAACATATGTAAAAATCTCATTAAGCTAGGATTTGTGAGCTTGCTCTAAGATGTATAATTATAAATATCAAAAATCCAAGCTCTCCCTCCAACTCGTTCTATAGCTTTAACAACTTCATTTTGTCTTCCTGGTGCTATCGCAAGCATGCAACCACCCCCTCCAGCCCCCATTTGTTTTGCTCCAAGTGCTCCTGCGCTTTTTGCGGCTTCACATAATTTTAAAATCTTCGGAGTTGTAGCACCTAATAAAATTTCTTGTTGTTGTTGAATCTCCATGCACATTCCAAGTTTTTGGTAGTCGTTATTTAAAAGCGCTGTTTTACATTGAGTTACACACTTTTCAATTTCCTTAAAAGCTTTTAGAGTTGTTTCATCTTTTTCTTGTATTTGTCGTTTAATTCTATTCAACACCGATGCAGCTTCTCTTACTTCAACTGAATCTCCAACCACAATAGGAAGATTTTTAATCTTTAGTTGCTCAACCTGGGGATTCTCGTCAGTATGGATAAAAGTGATACCTCCATGCGCAATACTATATTGATCCATTCTCCCGCATTGGATTCCTAAATCGTGATTTTCTCCCAAATATGCAAGCTCAGCAATTTCATCGTTATTTAAATTTAAAGTGAATGCTTCACTCATAATTTTTAAAAATCCAACGGAAAGTGCTGCTGATGTAGATAAACCCCCTCCAATGGGGATATCTGATAACACATCTAAATAGAAACCGTGGTCAATTTTACTTTTTAGCCTGTCAAATAAAACACTCAAATACGCTAAATCTATATTTTTAGGTGGGGTTTCCTCTAATGTGAAATGGATTCTTTCATTCGTGTTGTAACTATAAAATTCAATTGTATCATCTGAGCGTGGTTTATAACTAAATCTCATCATTAAATTAATTGCCATGGCTATGACTGGTTTTCCTAGAAGATCAACCTTATCTCCCACAATACAAATGCGACCAGGTATCTCTAGAGAAATTTCTTTATTCATATCTAAGACTTATTTAAGTTTACTAAGTATCCATGGATTTATAAAATTAGAATATTAAATACTATCATAAATTTTTTAATCAATAGAAATTAGCCTTGAACTCTTTTTTGGTGCTGTTTCTTCCTTTTTTTCTCTTGATCTTTAATTTCTTCTTCGATCTTTTTCAATTCAGCATCGCTTTTTCCTTCAAATTTAAAGGTTCCAACAATTTTGCTTTCTTCCTTATCTCCTTTTTTGCTTATTTTTTCGAAAGATAACAAAACCGGTTTATCTTGATTTAAAGCCAAATTAATGAAGTTTATAAAACCTAAATGTTTGCTTGGAGCTATGTTGAATTTAAGGTATACATCTTTGTCTTTTTTTGTCGTAGTTTTTAAAACTAGTTTTAACTTCAATTATTTCACATGAAATTTTTCTTTAATCTTATTATTAAGCTATTTAAAATTATTATATTAAAAAAATTTAAGCTATTTAAAATTATTATATTAAAATAAGTCCTAAAATAAAGTGAATATATGAGTTATGGCATCAAAATTTAGACTTCGTAGAATTTTCAAACCACTAGTGAAAATAGTTGCACATCTCCTAAGTAGAGGGGGTTTAAGTCCAAATTTAGCTACGATTACTATGCTCATTTTTTCTATTATAAGTTTCATTCTTCTCGTTTTCTTTTCGAATTTGCTCTTATTTTCAATTTTTGTCTTCGCAACTGGCTTTTTTGATGGAATTGATGGAGCAATCGCAAGAGAGCAGGAAAGGGTGACGAAATTTGGAGGATTTTTTGATTCTTTAATGGATAGGGTAAGTGAATTCATACTATTTTTGGCGCTTTTGATTTATAGCTGGAATGGCGCTTTATGGGGTATTATTGATATGAAAATAATTATCCTAATATCATTCATTAGCTCCATTATGATAAGTTATTTAAGAGCGAGGGCAGAGGTATTTTTTAAAGGTGATTTTGATTTTGGTTTGATGGCAAGATCAGAAAGGTTATTTTATCTAGTGGTCACGATGTTGATTGCGAATTTTATAGGTTATGTAAACGAATTTTTATTCGTTTTCATGCTTTTAGTATTAGCCACTGCTTTTTTCAGATATTTTAAAATTAAGATTCTTATAAAAGAATACGAGAATGATAAGTAAAGTTATTTGACTCTCAACAGTCTTTTCAGGAGCTAAACCAGTTTTTAGTTACTAAAATTTAGTTCAATTATTAATTTATCTCCATCTTTGAGGTTAAAATAATCTCTTAAATAAGGTTTAGCCAAGATTTCAATTGTATTTTTTTCATGATGAGTTCTTTGTATATCAAGTATTGCAGCGTTAATTTTATTCTCATGATTATCTAAGCGAGATATAAAACAATCATAGCAATGAACGCTACCGTAAGTTCGCTCTGAGTTATCGTCTTCAAATCCCGAAATAATCACTGGTTTAATATATTTTAGTTTTTCTCTTAATAAGTCGATATTCGTATCGTTGAGTTCTAAATTCAATGTGCCTTTATATGGTAAAAAGCCTAATTTATCTTGAAATTGTTCAAAGTATCCTTTAATTGCAACATAGTAAGCACCTTCTTTTATTCCACTCTGAACAGAACCTAGGATAACAATGCTTGCAAGAATTTCCTTTAAATTTTTATACATTAAAAGCATTACATCGCTTCCTTCTCTCGTTACGACAATTTTTTGGGTTTTATTCTCAATTTTCCTCTTAATCCACCCGAGGTTCTCCAGATCGCTAATTCTTCTCGAAGCAGTTTGCTGACTCAAGTTTAGAAGTTTCCCAAACTCTACACTACTAATATTAATTGTTTGTCGATATTCTATATGCTTACAAAGTTGATAGAGAGCAAACCAATTTGCGTAGTTTTCAGGTGATATCTCTTCTTTATTTGACATAGCCTCACTAAAGGTTTTAATTCTTATACGGTTCTATTATTTTTTCCTTAATTAAGCTAGAGGAGTGAAGATCATATTTCTCATAGTATGTATCCAACCTTTTTACTATAATTTTACTTAACCCTTTTTTTCCTAATTCTCGTTTCAGCTTTTCAAGATTATATTTTTGATCGGGACCTAAAAGGATAATATCTGGATTAATCTCTTGAACAGTTTTGAGAGTATCGTTGTCAGATCGTCCCAATCTTGCTTCTTTTACATTTTTTATGCTCTTGATAACTTCTAACCTTTGGTCTTCTGGAATTATAGGAATTTCTCCAGAATATAATTTTCTATTCATATCAGTAGCAACAATTACATAGACAGCACCCATTTTAGCAGCTTCATTGATTAGATATAAGTGTCCAGGATGAATTATATCAAATGTACCAGCAATTAATACTTTCTTCGCGATTTTTTTTCAGCTCATTTATGTTTTTTCAAGTATATATAATTACAAAAAAATAATTACAAAATCTATGAAAAATTGTGTAGTTATTATGAAATTGCAGAATTTTAGCGATTTTTTTCACTTTTTTCTATACAACTTTTTAGATCATTCATTTGAAGCGAAATAGATACATCTCCTCTAGTTTTTTCAATTATATTTCTCGCTTGATCTATCTTGTGTCTTAAATCTTTTGTCAAACCGGCAGGAAAGTCAATCGAAAATAATTGAGTGTATATATCATCCATGCATTCTAATATGTAGTTCAGATCATCTACGATTGAATTCCTTATATTGTCCAATGCATATCTTCTTAATTCCCCAATTACATCAGCAAGACCTAAAGCATAATTTATCGGATCGATATTCAAATCACTAGGTAATGGAAGAGGTTCTTTTGATATGACAGCATAAAACGCTATAGCTTCCGTATACTCTTGTTCCGGAACTTTTAAATACTTTAAGAATACACCAGGATTATTGCTTACCAAAAGTAGCATATCTTTGTGGATTTTTTGAATATTTAAGACTTTCTGGTGATATTGACTATATTCCTTTCTATGAATATTTTTTATTGCAATACTACAATTACGGATTATAATACGAGATAATTTTAATAAGCTTTCTCTATCTTTGTCTAGCCTCTCTAAACTTTCATTTAATTCCGTAAAAATCTTATTAAGCTTCATACTTATGATTAAATATTTTAGTAATAATTAATTTCAATTTTAAATATACTAATTATCAAAAGGAAGAAAAATATTTAGGATTTTTGATATAATCATGAAAATTTTATTAATCCATTCTGATGGAGTTGAAGTTACTAAAAATAAAGTTGCCACAAGCAATCCACAAGATTTTCCCGAAGATATAATTAAAATGGAGGGCTTAATTTTAGTAGCTTATGTATCTGTAGAAGATCAAGATACCTACGATACGGATTTGATTTCAAAACAAGGTGCTCAAGTAATAGAAGACGCAATAATTCAAATAACGAATTTTCCCGAAGTTATTAGACGGAAAAACGAAGAGATAAGAGAATATAATAAAAAGATTGAAAGTAGCCAAACTAAAGGAAAACCAAGAAAAATCCTTGAATTAATAAAGGAAAGGGGTACTTATAGGGTTGATCAAGTATTAGTTTACCCTTGGGCGCATTTAAGCAAATTTCTTAGTAATGAAGCAAACGCTATGGATGTTTGTCCCAAAATAACAGAAATCTTAAAAGATAAAGGCATAGAAGCAAAATTTTCTCCATTTGGTTGGTACAAATCTTTTAAAATAAATTGCATTGGTCACGAAGTAGCTGAAATGTATCGAGATGTAAAGCTTTACATTCAACCCGAAGAACATATAGAAAACGCAGAATTTAAAGTAATTACTCCCAATGGAACTGAGTTAGATTTAAAATTTGATGAGGATAAAAATGTATTGCCATTAAAAGAGATTAACGACGAGGACTTCCAGCTTTTCTTAGAATCTGAATTAGGAACAAAAAGAATAGATGAAGGTATCGAACCAGCTCACATCAAAGTAATGAAAGAATTTGAGCTTGTAGATTTCGATCCGAATACAGATGCGGGAAATCTCCGTTGGTATAGCAAAGGAGTGATCATGAAAAACTTGATTAAAAGTTTTGTGGAAGATAGGATAATTGATTATGGTGCTATTCTTATTGACACTCCTCTTATGTATACTACTAAAAACAAAAAATTAACTGCACAAACTGCGCGTTTTCCAGCGAGGAGTTATTGGGTTGAATCAGGAAATGATAGGTATATATTAAGATATGCTTCTGATTTCTTACTATTTGATTTATTAAGCTCTATGAATTTAAAACCTCAATATTTCCCATTAAGAGTATATGAATGGGAACAATATTCATTTAGACGAGAAATGAAAGGAGAACTTACAGGCTTGAGAAGGTTAAGAAGTTTTGTAATGCCTGATATGCATACATTATGCAAAGATGTAAAGTCCTCCGTAGAAGAATTTAAAATTCAATATTTCTTAATAAAAAATCTTTTAGACGACCTGGGAATAAAATCTTACATAATCTTCAGAGCAACTCAAGATTTTTATAGAGAAAATAAGGAATGGATTAAAGAATTGATAAAGAAAGAAGGACAACCAGCTTTATTAGAATTATGGGAAGAAAGATACTTTTACTTTGTTTTAAAGTTCGAAAGACCAGTTCTCTCAGCTCAAAATAGAAGCGCTACACTCTCAACTAACCAAATTGATGTAGAAAGCTCGCTTGAATATATGGTAGATAACGAAGGAAAAAAGAGACAAAAATACGACATTAATTTCACAGATATTGATGGTATAAAGAAGTATCCGGTAATTCTCCATAATTCTCCAACGGGAGGTTTAGAGAGAATCATATGGGGTTTAATCGAGACGGCAATTCGAGATAAAGATAAAATCGTTCCTGGATTTAAAACATGGTTAGCTCCGATCCAAGTAAGGATTTTAACTATAAGTAATGATCAGCACGAATATGCTGAGAAAATACTTGAAATTCTCAGTAAAGAATCCTACAGGGTAGATTTTGACGATAGAAATGAAAAATTAGGTAAAAAAATTAGACAATCCGAAATTGATTGGATTCCCTATACAATAATACTCGGTAAAAATGAGCAAGAAAATCAAACTATTTCAGTAAGAAAAAGGCTAATAGGTCTTCCAATCGGCCCGAAAAAGGAAACATCAAAAAATATTAACAATATAAAACTAAGCGAGCTTATTGAAATGCTAAATGAAGACACTAAAGGATTTCCAAAACATAAATTACCTAAACCATTTAGAAAATTCTCAACTAAGATTTCTTTCAGAAAGTAAAGTTTTATATATAACAAGATTGCGGATGATAAGAATGACGATTAAATGTATAATTATTGATTTAGGAGATGTAGTAATTGATTTAGATTTTAGTAGATTTTTCAATGATGTTATTACACCATCTCCGTTGAATAAACCCCAAACTCCAATAATGTTAGAATTTTTTCGTCAATCAGACATATATCATCAAGGTAAAATAACCGATGAAGAATTTTATAAACAATCTTGCGAAATACTAGGAGCTTGTGCTCTCAACCAAGCTCAATTTTTCGATTCTTTTAATAGTATTATTGATAAGCTTAATCTAGAAATGGTAGACTTGATAAAAAAGATTAAGACTTTTAACAGTTTTAAACTTATCTGCATGTCAAATATCAATTCAAGCCATTGGAACTACTTAAAGAAACAAAAGTGGGATATCTGGGAACTTTTTGATGAATTTATACTTTCTCATGAAATTCATCTCACAAAACCAGATCCGAAAGTTTACGAACTAGCCATAAAAATAGCGGGATGCAAACCAAAAGAAATTTTATTTATCGACGACGGCTTAAACAACATTCGATCAGCTAGTGAGATGGGTATAAATTCGATAAGATATATGGGATTAGATATACTGATCGAGGAACTTCTAAAATACGGCATAAAAATAAGTTAATTATTTACTTAAAGAGATATTTCATATAAAGGATTATATTCCAACTGAGTTCAGACAAGCTCGAGCAATACTTTCAAATGCAAACTCAACTTGTTCTCCTGTTTTAGCAGATGTTTCTAAATAATCACAATTTAATCTTTTTGCTAGATCTTCTGCCTCTTGTCTCCCAACTTGGCGTTCTAAATCGATCTTATTACCAACGATGATCATTGGGATAGATTTTTTCACCGTCTTTTTTATACTACTGATCCAACCTGGAAGTTTTAAAAGAGATTGGGGATTAGTTACATCAAATACGCCAAAAGCTGCATTACTTCCCTTAAAATAAATGGTCCTCAATTTTTGAAAAATGTCTTGCCCACCGATATCCCATAACAAGAGTCTGACATCTACTTCATCTATTACTACATCTTTAATCAAGAAACTCGAGCCGATGGTTTTTTTCAAATCAGTATTAAAGAAATCTTTAATATATCTAATTAGTAATGAGGTTTTACCCACATTTCCCGGACCAAACAAGCATACTTTAAATTTATAAGACGATTTATCCAAAAGGGTTCACCTATGTACTGGATGTTTCTCGCTTTGGTTACGGAATGATTTAGAACGCTGCTAACCAAGGAGAATATATACAATTAATAATTTAATACTTTTTCTTTCTTTACTATTTATATTTTGTTACTTTTAGTATATATAATTATCTTTAACCACATTTAAAGAGCAGAATAAAATCTGTTTGGTTAAATTTTACTAGAATAATGGTTTTTTATTTTCGCTTTTTTTTTCCAAGCCTTCCCATCGCAGCCATGAACCATTCGGGGCTTCCAACGCCATTTGCATATTCCATCCAAATATACATTAAAAATCCACATAAGCCAATATATGTAATATCCATGATAAGAAAGAGTGCAATGCCAAATTGTCTACTGTACAAACCGAGGAATAGTTGATGAAATAAAAATAAACTTAAAGATACTTTGCCGTAGTATACTAGCATTTTAACAAAATTACCGTATTTTTTCTTTATATCAATGAAGTAAAAGCTAATGGAAATTACTAATAGGGCAGCACCTAAATTATATATCAAATTTGGGCCTCTTCCTCTTATCAAAAATTCGGGTATCCCCGGTATTTTAAAGAAAGCTTGGCTATTAATGGTGACTAATAATCCAAGACTAGGATATTCTTTGACACCGCCTAAGATTGTATAGCGAGTAAACAATTCACATCCGAAACCAATACCAACCAAGATGAAGATTATGCTCCAAACCATAAAAATACGAAACAATCCCACGTAAGCTTCGTGAGTTCCTCTATTCATCGCTTCGTGCAGATATTCTCCAAAAATAGTAGAGATAAAACAAATAGCGAGTCCTGGAAGAAGAGGTATCATAGGAATTGGTCCTACTACGATGTAATTAATCGTAATTATTACTAAATTACCAGCTTCCATTCCAGGAACAAGAATTAAATCTCTAATTGGGTTAGAAAGAAGAACGATTAAAATGCCAATAATTCCTCGATATAATTTTGGAATTTTTAAAGCGTAATAAGAAAATATTTGGGAAAAACCAATAAACATTAAAATATTCCAACCCCATAAATTGAAAGGAAAGCGAATCTCGGGGGCTTCTATGCTTAGAGAGGCTATGTTATAAAATGTAGCTATCAGAATAATAATTATTCCTCTCGAGAAAATTCTCATACGAATTACTTTAGCGGGGAGGATATTTTGCTTATTTCTTATACTGAATATCACGCTTAAAGAAGACAAAAAAACAAATAGGGAGGGCCCTAGAAAATCTAATAATGTGAATAACAATCCGTAAAGATAGCGATTTTCGCTATCTAGCCAAATCGCAGCAGAATGGGCTAAAATTATAAAGACTATGGCAAAACCTTTGACAAAATCGATGCTTCCAATTCGTTTTGAAGATGCAAAATCCCGGACATCCTCTAATGGGATTAATTCTTGCATATAGTTAAAAATAGGAGGGGATTCGGTTGCTGTTCCATCTTCTTTTTCAATTGACATTTTTCACCAAATAAAATTTGAAAATTATAGAATATTCTTATCTTGTGAAAATTTAAACTTTATCACAAAAGGGAAAAATTGAGATAATAATAAATAAATTAGAAATTATTTGTATCGACTTATCTTTCTGAACCTTTTTTACGATCGCTTTTTATTTTATGAACCGTTTCTTTTATTTCTTCTTCGAAGACGAGAATTTCTTTTTTTACCGTTTTGCCCGTTTTTTGCCCTATTCGCCCAACTTGAACCATAAGCCATTCCGGAGATCCTACACCGTTATAGAACTCGTTCCATATATACATGATAAATCCCCAAAATCCAAGAATACCAAAATATAAAACGACATAAGCGTAGAAATCTAGGGCATCCAAAAATAGCGTTACAAAAACAAAATGTAGCAAAAACAAGCTTAATGATACTTTTCCGTAATAATTTATCATTGATATAAAATTATTCATTTTCCTTTTAATGTCGATGATGTAGAAACACACTGCAATAAGAATTAGGGCAGTACCTAAATTATATATCATATTGGGGCTTCTTCCCCTTATCAAAAATTCCCACATACCTGGATATGTAATCTCAGGTATAAACATTTGTGTCCTCATGTGATATAAAAGAAGGATATGGGGGTATTCATTTGAAGGTAGGGTTCCCATTGTAATATCCGTAGCTAAAATAAACTCATTTCCTGGTATATAAGAATTTCTTCCTAGAAAAATACCTACGAGGACGAAAAATATACCATAATATAAAAAGGTTCGAAAGAGCTTTCGATAGTCTTTTTTAGTTCCGCCAATCATTGCCTCGTACAAATATTCTCCAAAAATCGAAGAAATAAAGCAAATTGAAATCCACGGCAATAAAGGTGTCATAGGAGAGGGAGAAGTTATTATGTAATGTAGAATAGTACTTAGTAAATCTCCCGCTTCTTTTCCTTGAAAAAGGTATTGCCGAATTGGGTCAGATGCAAAGATAATAAAAAAACCAATGATAGCCCGAGCAATTTTACTAAGTTTCAATGCGTAATAAGAAAAGATCTGCGATAAACCAATAAACATCAATATGTTCCAACCCCATAGAGTTGCGGGAAAAGAATAACCTTCGATAGTAAATTCAATAGAGATTAAATTAAAAATAACCGCTATTACAATAATCATAATGGCCCTAGAAAAAATTCTATTCCTTATAATCTTCTCTTTTACTTCTCCCTTTTTGCGGCGGATACTAAAAACGACGCTTAGAGCTGACAAGAAAACGAATAAAGACGGACCAACTATGTCCAGAAAGGCAAAACCAATCCCGTAGAAAAACTGCCATGATTCTACAAGCCATGCAGCAGCTGAATGCGCCCCTATTATAAGAATTATGGCTATCCCTTTTACAAAATCTATGCTTTCAATGCGTCTTGAGGAAGAGAAATCCCTAAGCTCTTCGACGGGTATCGCTTTTTTTAAATAGTCAATCAAGGGAATTGAACTTAGATCATCTTCATATTCTTCTTCTGTTGGCATAGTAGTTGGAAAAAAGTTTGTTTATTTAAAAGTCGTGTTTTAAGACTTAAATTAATATTACTATTTTAGTTTATACTATTTGAATGTTTATATAATAAAAAATTCGCATGTCTGGATAATAATGACTATCAAAAAATATTTAGATTTTAGGTTACTAGGGTTAACTGGTTCGATCCTATTGATAATTTCCCAATTTTTGTCTTGGTTTTCTGGACAATCTTTATTAGCCATATATATATTTACCACAAGTGTAGCAATTGAAGATTCATTTTTATATCTATTTCCCTTAATTTGCGGAATAATATGTTTGGTTGGTTCTATAGTAAGTATTTATAATATGGAGTATAAGATTAATTCTGTTATAATTAATTTCATAGGGATTGGATTTTTTTTGATATTTATTATTGAGATCATTCCTAGAGAACTCCTTTATATCCCCTATGCAGAAATCGGATTTTACTTCTCAATTATTGGCTCAATTCTAATATTTTTCTATATTTTAAACATACTCTTGATTAAACATGAATAGTTAGGAAGGGATCTAAAAATTTCGGAAAAAGAAGAAATAGATAAAAAAAAAGCTTCTGTTGACGCTGAGGCTGATTATTACTACGCTTTAAGTCACGAATTAAGAAGAAAGATAATCAAAATCATAGCGGAAAATAAATTTTCTTCATTTACTCAACTTAAAAAAGAGTTAAATGTGAGTACAGGTACTATTTACCACCATCTAGATACATTGTCCAATTTAATTGCGCAACAAGATGATAAAAAGTATTATTTGACGGAATTAGGACTCCACGCTTATAATTCGCTTATTGATAATAAAGATAACATCATAACACTTGAGTTCAGCAAAAAAGAATTCAATTCTCCAATATTAAAGGGATTAATGTTTCTTACTCCAAAAACGTACATAAACTACGAGAACAAGAGAACATATAATGTAATAATATTTTCGATTCTGATTGCTATAATTGGCTCCATTTTTTGCGGTTTGAACGGTTTATTCCCCTTTTTCCTATTTTTCAATGAATCCTTGATGGTATTTCCTAACACTGAAACAATTTTTCAATTTCTACTCGCTCTTTTTTTTATAGGAAATATCATTCTTTATTTTCTAGTAAATGAAGGATTATCTCGAATCATTTATAAGAAAAGAGAGAATACCTTGAAGTTTTTAGCGACATTTGCGATAATTTTTTTTCCTTTAGATATTTACTTAGTGTTGCGGTTTATTTTAACCTCAACTGGTTCGCTAGATTTTTCATATATTAGAGTGTTAGACAATGTACTTATGATTTTATTTCAAGTGTGGTCTCTGTGGTTACTTATGTTTAGCCTAGCCGTTAATAAAAAACTGAAAATAGAGAACTCGTTAATAATATCGCTCTTGGTTCACTATGGAGGATTTTCAATTGTCCTTCTAATTGCTATTTAGTAATTCTAAAATCAAACTTGCTAAAAATCTGATTAATTTGAGAAATACGATGCTTCGACGATTGGTTGTCATTTGATTTTGTCGCGATAAAACAAGAATAAAAAGCTTCTTGACTCTTGTTTACTCCTTCTATAATTATTGGTGGAGTTATTATTTCTGGAATTAGATTTATCAATTTAGGCAATACTAAATTATTAATCTCTCCCAATGTATACTTTCCGTCATATTTCAATTTTATTTGAGTAAACTCTGAAAACTTATGAGGGATCAATTTGTAATTTTGTAACTTTTTTTTTTGAGTGAGAAGTAAATCCATAGGATTGAATTCTAAGACATTCCTAATTCCTACATAGGATGTAGTTAATCTTGGATTAATCTCGATAAAAGAGAGAGAATTGTCAACTTTTTTCACGAAATCTATTCCAAAATAACCTTTGAAAGCTGATAAATCTACACCCTTTAATATATTTTCTATCTGAGCTTTTAACTGTTCAAACTGATCTACGGGTGTAAATCCTCCAAGGTATACAGAATCCATAGTAGGGTCCGTTATTTGTAAATTCTGAGCGTTGATACTTAGAATTTTAGGACCATTTTCGACTGGTTTTTCAAGAGGTCGATGATCATTGATGATTGAAACACTCATAGGATCGCCTTCAATATATTCTTGAAGGATATATTTTCTATTTGTATTTGTTATTTTGTTAGAACTTTCAAAAAAATGTAATATCTCATCTTTTTTCTCGAAATAAAAAATTAATTCTGATCCTACTCCATCATCAGGTTTAATTACAATGGAACTATTTAGTTGATCAAATTTTTGAAGGATAAAATCTAAATCCAAAATTCTTCCATTAAAGGGGATATTATATGATTTCGGAGTATTTATTTCATTCGCAATAAAGAACTTATAAGTTTCTAGCTTAGACGCTCCGAGCTTTACACCATTTAAATCTATACTTAATAATTTCTTCTTATTCTCTTTAACAACTTTTGTAAGATTATAGAGAACATTTGAGAATTCGGGTGCAATTACAAAACAAAAATCAGAATTCCTTACGCATGTGGTATATTTTTGCAAATAATCTTCTACCAACTCAACAGATTTTATTACATCTGCTTTCATATAATGGGATAAAAATTTAATCCTAGAATCCAATAGAGTAGTAACGTGAAAACCTAAATTCTTAAAATCCTCTATAATTGTCCTCAACATGGCATACCCTTCGCAAAATAAAGACGAAGGGATATCAACTTGATTAAATCCTCCTCCTGAGACGAATTCAAAGATAAAGATTTTTTGATGGAACATTTTTAATATGAAGTACTAATTTTCATAATTTTAAAATGGTTTTAAAATAAGAATAAATTATTACACTTAACTGAATTTAAATAAAAAACTGTGAATTATGACTTTTTTTACAGAAGAAGTAATGCAAAGAATTCGATATCTGCATTATAAAATTAAAAAAATTGAAGAAGCGTTAGATAAAGAGGAAGAAAGTTTTTCTTTAGACGACCTAAATCTTGTCTTAGAGTATACTAAAATCTTAAATGTTAACTATCAAAATGAAGATCAAGTTAAACTCTTAAAAGCTTTAGACATTACTCCAATTTTCTTAGAACCACAAGAGAACAATAGAGAAATCCAGATTAATGACTTAATGTTTGAATGCGCGCGAACTTTATGGGTTATGGCACGAGCTTATTCTCATCTCTCAGAAAAATTTGAAAACAATGAAGAATGGGAAGATGCTATAATAGCTATGGTTGAAAGTAGTAAAATGTTTAAAACAGGTGCGTATTTTAGTGCAGCATCTATTAAGCAACATGATTTAGGGATAACTCTTTCATCTGAGAACCTAGAATTAAATTCTGAAGAAGCGAGAATACTTGCGCAGGGTGTGGCGGCTTTAAAGGAAGAAAATTCTAATAACACGTACTTTGCCTCTAAACTCTACTCTGGGTTAAGTTCACTGTCAAAAAGGTTATTCTATTTAAAGAAACATGAGGAGAAAAAAAAACAACAATTAAGAGCTCAATTTCATTTCGATATGGGTAAAGCATGTCAATTAAAAGCTCAAGCTTCGCGAGAATCTTCTATTACTAATATAAATACAGATAAAGTTACGAAACTCCAACAGAAGGCAAATTTTTACTTTTTAAAATCTGAAGAAATATGGAGTGAGATGATCAGTAGCCTATCTGAATTATCTAAAGAGGAAAAAAGTAGTATTGAGCAAAATATATCCATAGTTAAAGATGTGTTAAAAGAAAAGAATTTAGATTTATTAGATTATGAGGACATCAAAAGAATTCAAGACCCGGAGCCAATTATTATTATTCCAGAAAATTTAGCCCCATTTGTTCCAAAAAGCACGATATACTTAACTAAGTTCGTACCAAAGGATTTGAATATTAAGAGATTTAAATCGTTTCAAAAGAAAAAATTGGAGCAAAAAATTCCATATAGCAAACGAGAAAGACTAATGGATAAGAAGGCTGGAATTGTGAGAACCATTAATGAATTGAAATTATTAAAAGAGAATAAAGAAATAGATATTGAAAAATTCGTTGAACTACTAGAGAAATATACCGTAAAATTGAACATGATAGATACTGCTATAGAGAAATTAGCTCATGTAACCAAGTAATAATTAAAGCTTTCAAAAATGCATTATTTTAATTTACTTCTTTTCAAAATATAATTTTCTATTTTGTTCCAATTCAAATTTTCTTTCAGTCTCCTCCTTAAAGATAATATCGTAGATTTCTTTAAAAACAATTCCAAGTAAAAGTGTTTCTATAATTAGGTTTAACGTTACCATCATCAATTGAAGATCGTGCAAATCTATAAACAATAATGATATAAAAACAAATAGATGAGGTGTATATATTAACGATACTACTCCAATTCTCTTTCCAAATTTGAAAATATGCTTTTCTTCTAGGCAAAATACGCGGTTCAACTTTAGAGCTTCTATTAAATAGTAAAAGCTAAAAGCAAGATTTACTAAGGCTAAGAGAATTATAAAATCTCTTTCGTTTGGCTCCAAGGCAATGTAAGGCTTTAAAATTATAGACCCAAGCATTAAAGTTGATGAAAAAACAAATTGAACAACTGATAAAGATAGCAAACCATCATGAAAGTATTTATAATCCATTTTTCGTCTAATTTTTATGTTTGTGTAAAAAAGATGTTGATCTGATTTTAAAATTGAACTTTTAATAAAGATAAAAACAAGAAATGTATTATTAATTAATAAATAATTGCGTGGTTTCAATGACATATTTAACCGACGAAGAAATTGAGAATTTAAAACTAATACATCCCAAAAAACGATATCTACGTTATTTTTTTTTAGCAACTGGACTCCTGATTATTTCTTTAGGTTGCCTGTTTACGTTTTTAGGTTATGATTTTGGAATAACTCTTAACGGGTTTAACCTCTCTCTCATCGTAAACATCTTAATTATTATATTTGGGGGCATAATTACTTCGAAATATTATATAACGCCCTACTATATACGGGAAAATTCTTTAACTTTTAAAAAAACGCGAGATTTAATTGAACCGGTTGATGATTATGTGAAGTTTAACTCGTTTGCTCTTACGAGACTCACAGCCTCTATACTCTTAATATTAAACGGTGTTATTTCGTATGTTATATTTGGAGCCGATGTTGGTCACGAGGTAGAATTTGGAAGTGCTATAATTCTTGGTGGACCCTCTTGGTTTTATGTTACTGGTTTTCCCATGCTAATGACAGGTCTTGGCTTATTAATTTATTTTATTTTGAGTCCATTTCGGGGTAATTTTTCCAAATCGAAGAACTTTCTTTTCTTTTCCGAAATTAGACCCGGATTTGCATGGTTAACCGAAATTCCAAAAAAAGATATCGAATTCGTACGATTCCAAAATAACCACACCGGACCCAAACTGGCTTGGATTATTCTAATGATCCCTTTTATCGTCTTACAACTCATGACGGCAATTCCCTTACTTGCTGTAGAAAATGCAGGGCCAGACTTTATATTGTCGTGGACATTTATCGTAATATCTTTTATTGACATCGTAGTTTTAGTTATTTTAGTGATATTTCAACAGAAATACTTCGAAATTGCTACGAAAGAAAAATTATATGAAATGTGGTTTTCACCGATAAAATTGAAGAACCGATCACATTTTAAAGAAAAGTTTGCCAATTTTTTAGAATGTAATCCAAATCTACGAGATACTGAAACTAACAGCGATGATAACGTATTCTCAGGTGTTAATTCGACTAATTTTCAATTATTTAAGCTCATCTTTGGATTATTTTTAGTAACAATTGCGCTTATAATGCTCACGCAAATGGTATTATTTGGCCCTCAGGTATGGTGGTTCGCTTTAATGTATGGTTTAATGTTGTTGGTAAAAGCTGTGTTTTACGATTTCAGTAAAAAGAATGGAGATTCATTTAAATTTCATGAAGAATCAAAAGAATTTAGGTTCAAACGAGAATTCTTACATAAGTTCTACTATATTGGCGCTAATAAGGTAGAATCAATAAGCGTAAAAAAATGGTACAGAAAAATAGATTTTTTTGATGTTTTTGGAATATGTGGACTTTTAGTATTTCTTACGCTTCAACAATTGGAAGGATGGATAGTAGCAGATACTTTTACACTAAGAATAGATAATTTGATTAGTACTTTGCTATTGATATTGATACTCGCATTTGTCATATTTTATTTATGCTTTCCAATAGATTTCATTGAAGTTAAATCACCATCTATAACTTATAGAGTTCAAGTCACTCTAAAATTAAAAGAAACTAACATCATTAAGCAATACATAAAGAATTTGAAAAATTTTCCGAAGGAAATTATGCAACTTGAGATGAAAAAGACTTTTTTAATAAGAATGGTGATAATTTTAGCTCTTATTTTCGGGAGCTTATTTTATATGGCGTTTTATTTTTTAATGTTATTTTAAATATTCGCCTTTGACTCTTAAATAATAATGAATTAATTTCTAGAAATCTTTTATTGCATATGTCAGCTGACCAAACAAAATTAGTATTATACATGAAAAATATGTTTTCGGATCTGATTTATATAAATAGCGTAATTGCAACTGAATTAGTTAAAATTACGGAAAACTTAACCGCTTTAAGGCACGGAGAAGATTTTTTAAAGAAGAGCGGTTGTCTACAACAACATAACAATTTGAATAAAGATATAATTGATATTTTAAATAAATACGGCAAGCTTAATGACGAAATTGATAGAAAAATTCGATTAGAAAAACATGTGCTCAGTCATCTAGAGGATTCTAAATAAAATGTCTCAAAATAGGGAAAATTTTGACAGATTTGTTGACAAACTTCAAGAGGAAATCATTGATAAAGAAATACACGATTTTAACGAACATATTGTAAAGTTGTTTCATAACCCTAAAAATTGGGGAAAACCGGCTAATTTCACAATTTCTCATTCATGTAAAGGAGAAAAAAAAGATACGATGGAATTTTATTTAACGATTCAGGACGATGTGATCAAAAATGCTAATTTCTTCACTGATGGTTGTGGAGCAACTGTCGCAACTGGAAGTCAAACAACTATATTAATTGAAGGGAAATCTTTAGAGTATGCTGAAAGCCTAAAAACCGAAGATATAGACCTTGCGTTAAATGGATTACCAGACGATCATAAACATAGTTTAGAACTGGCAGTAAATACTTTAAGGAATCTTATTGCGAAATATAGAAGCAAAATAAATTAATTCGTTATAAAATGAATAGCGTAGAAATTGAAAATATAGATATTCCAATCAAAGATGAAAATTTATTTTTAAAGGGTACTATTTATTCTAACCCTAACACACCCAAGAAAGCACCTTTTATAATTAATTTAGCTGGATTATTGGATCATCGGGAGAGTTATTTTGTTAAATATTTTACAGAAAAATTCGTTGACGCTGGATTTTACGTCTTGTCTTACGATTACCGTGCGCATGGAGAAACCAAAGTACAAACGGGATCTAGATGGGATAGAATGGCAGTTCAAATATTTTCAGACATCCAAATTGTAATTGATTGGGTGCTAACCCATCAGTCTTACAGTCTCTTGAAAGAAAAAATCATTTTATTTGGAAGGAGCATGGGGGGTGCTATTATATTAACACAAGGTTTCCTTAACAAAAAAGTAAAGGCTTTAATAGCTCTGTGTGCGAGATACGATTACCATACAACCACTATAAAGTTTCAAGAGGAAATTATTCAAAAAATTAGCCCTAAATATTTTCTAAAAAACGACCCATCAAACAATAAAAGAATTCTGATAGCCCATTGTAAAGATGACAATAGAATCCCATTCTCTAATCTCTCGCAGATAAAAAAACGACTCGGTTTAAATGCGGAGAATGTGATTCAATTTGAAACGGGAGGTCATTCTTTTAAAGGTCATAGAGAAGATATTTTTGATGCTTCTCTTAAGTTTATAAAAAAAATATAAGAAATGGAATAATATGTTAAAATGTATAAAGTTAATATAAAAAAGTGAAACTGTATGAAAAAGATCTTAATCATTGGACCGGCTTCTCAAATACTTGGGATTAGAATTGCTAAGGGTTTAGACATTAAGTACTATAACACCGAAACAAAAATCTTTCCTGATGGAGAAAACTACCTTAGAATAAACGTAGATAATGATTCATTAATAGATGGAGCTGAAGTTATAATTGTTCAATCAACAGGGCCGAGTTCAAGCGAAAACCAAAATGGAAGGCTAATCGAACTTTTAATGATGATCGAAGCTGTTAAAAGAATGGGTGCCGTTAAAATTGTTGTTGTTGTTCCATATTTAGCCTATGCTCGTCAAGATAGTGTTTTTAGACCGGGAGAGTGTAAATTTGCTCAAATGGTTTTAAGACTTATAGATTCAATGCGAATTGATGAACTCTATGTTGTTGATATCCATTCTCCAAAAGCCTTAGAAGAAATCCAATGTAAGTGTGTGAATATAGATTCCATGAAAATTTTAGCGGATTATATTAAATCTTTAAATATTAAAAACATTGTAGTGGTCGCTCCTGACAAAGGTGCCGTAGAAAGATCTAAAGCATTTGCGAAACGTTTTGGAGATAACGTACCAGTAGAGTATTTTGAAAAAGTACGAGACGTTAAATCGGGAGAGATAACAATGTCGGGAAAATTAAGCTTAAAAGATAAAGATGTTATCATTTCAGACGATATTATTGCCACGGGCGGAACGATGGCTAAAGCTATAAAGATTTTAAAGAAGGAGGGGGCTAATAGGGTATTTGCTGTAGCAACCCACGCTCTTTTATTACAAAACGCAAGATATAGAATATTAAATGCAGGAGCAGATGATATAATCGGTACTGATTCTATTGATAATGAGGTGAGTAAAGTTTCATTGTCGAAAGCTATTATAGATTATTTGAAATGAAGTTTTAATAATTTTCTATAATTTTAAAAATCAAAGAGCGCGTTTCTTGCTGAACATCTACTTCTGATAAATTATTATTTATTTTATAGTTCGCGTTTTCTAAAACTTCGTTTAAGCCGAATTTAATTTCTCGTTGATCTCTCTCTCGTATTTCACTTAAAGAATTTGGATCGTCAGGTCTTTTTCTGTTAGAAAGTCTTTCATATCTAATTTTTTCATCTACTACAGTTGCAATTAATGGAAATTTCCAGTATTTTCTAAAAACCGTTACTTCTGCCATAGATCTCAACCCATCTATGAAACACACTTCACTTTCTAACTTTTTAATTAAATTTACGCATTTCTCAGCAATTATCTCTGGTCCGTAATTTTTTCGTAATTCTAGGGCTATATTCCCCAAATTCTCATCACTTGGGGCAATGTTTCTGTGGTTCGCTTCGTTTCTTATAACATCTCCCATCGTAATAATAGGCCCTAAATCCTCTATAGCTTTCAAGACGGTTGATTTACCAGAACCTGGTAATCCACAAAATCCTATAACTTTCATGAAGGTTTCTTAATCGATCTAATTAAATAAATGTGTTAACGTTCTAATTTGTTAAAAAGATTGATAAATTTAAAAGTTTTAAATTTATCCAATAATAGTTGAAACTATTAAGAGATTAGAAAATTATACGGATTTATTACAAGCTCACTAAGCAGAGTTAGTCGATTTAAAACTATAAATTAGGTTTAAAGCAGTGAAACTTCAAAAAGAGAAGGAAGATAATTTTTTATCCGATACTAATGAAATGATTGAGATATCAAAAAGAGAGTCCTACATTCAGGAATACGGGATTGATCCGGCATTTACGCCCGTATACTTGTCATACAATGCTTATAAGCGCATTGTTGGTTATGCCATGAGATACGGAAGTAACGATCTTCCTCAAAAAGCTTGGCGTGAAGTTTATGGTATACTAATTGGGTCGATTAAGGAAAATAAAGAAGTAATCGTTAAGGATGCAATCCCCGTTATGGTAGGCGATAGAGCATATGTTGAGTATAAGAGCAAGCATTATGTCGATACAGCTCAGTTTAATACGGCTGTATATGAAAGAGCAATTCAAGACGATAAAGAAGATTTCTTTGTAGGCTGGTGGCACACTCATCCTGGAATTGGGTTTATTTTTTCACCAAGAGATATTGAAACGCAACTCTTTTACCAAGGTGTTAACCCATTTGCTATTGCTCTTGTTTTTGATCATTGCCAAAAAGAATCTAAATCATATTATTTAGGGGTAGCTGGAATAAGGTTGAAAAATCCTGATCGTGGTATGTTCGCTACGTATTCAAACTCAATAGAATTAAAGTTTGAACATACTAAGGAGAAAATGGTTAAAAATGTTGATAAAGTAGTAAAAGAAATCAATAAAAATATGAAGGATGTTCTGAATGAAATTAAATACATAGATGAAACATTGCGAAAAAGATATCTTGCTCAACTTCAAAGGAATTTCGGTCTTATTATGGTTTTAAAAGGAGACATTAAAATAACTGACGATGAAATAGAAGCTGAAAGCGAGGATTACTATTTATATGAATGGGATCCTGATATCAACAAAAAAATCTACAGAATCCCAAAGTTTAGAGAAAAGATTGAAAAGGAATTAAAAAAGTGTGAAGCAAATCTTTCTGAGCTCAATGCTGAGAAGAAGGATCTTGAGGTCAAAAAAAAGAAGGCGAAATACAAAAAAAAACTAAATGACATGCTAGCTAAGCCGAACGAGTGGTACACAAAAATTATGAATGATTTTACAAAAAGAATTGAAAAAATTTCGCCATTTTTCGATTACCTGGATACAGATGAACGAAAGATAATTGAACATTTCGAGGAAAGGATTTCTGAATATAGTAAGGTATTAGATGATTTACTGAGTCGTTCTGAGTTCAATTTATAAATTTCACATCTATATAATCATGAAGTGACCTCATTTTTATCGCATCGTGAAAGTTATATTTATTGTTTTTAAGAGGTTATTCAGATAGTTGCTTTTTAAGTGTTGTTTTAAGTAAATATTAGAATAACTTTTATATTACTTGATGTATAACTAATATATAGACTGCTTTTAAATCAAACTTAACAAATAGTTGGTAATGAGGTTTTTTCATGCCTAATGGTACAACCCTTATAATAAGAAATCGAACAGATCGGGAGAAAACTATAAAAGATGCAATTTTTGCATTTTCAGGGGGAACAAAATCGCTATTAATAAAAGGGGAAGGAGAAGAAATTTCAACTGTGGTTGAAGTTGCTGAAATTTTAAAAAAGCGAATGTATCCGGGTGTAGAAATAGCCAATATCTCGTTAGGGAGCCGTCCCTTTTTTGAAAATAGGCAAAGGAATAACTATCGAAAAAACAACAGAAACAATTATAATAACAAAAATAAAAAGGATTTAATTTCAAAAATCGAAATAACCATTTCAAAATTACTCTTATAGAATCGATCTATGACTTTTGAAAACTTAGGGCCCTTATTAGAAGAGGCTCGAACAACAGCTTTATGTAACATTTGTAATAATTACATTTACAAGAGAGTTTACTACGATGAAAATTCGAAAAACAAACAAAAAGTCGTGTTTGTTTGTAAAAACTGCCTAAAGAATAATAAAAAGTAATTATTTGTTTAGCTTCTTTACTCCGAGTTGGATAATCTTTCTTCGCTTTTTTTTGTTAAGAACTTCTCCCAATTAAATGTTAATATGAATTGCATTATAGCAAGCGTTGTTAATAACATAATAGATTCTGTTATGACGCTTGAAATATCACTTACTTCTATTCCTGTCGCCGTAAATCCTAGTAAAATCAAAATTGGAAATAGAACATAAAAAATCGTAGTTACATTTTTACCTGCCCAAGCCCATAATATGCAGCGTGGGAAATTAATTTTTTTCCCGGACATTCCTAGAGCTATCCAAAGTGGATCGTCAGGAATAGGAAGAGCTGCCGCAATGAATATATATAAATGCATCGATTTTGGATGATCTAGCACCAATTTGCCAAATCC
>JAGXNS010000049.1 GCA_019894855.1 Promethearchaeota archaeon | reverse complement strand
ATACTTTAGTAATGGCGGTTGACTGCGGACCTTGTAGATTTGGTTTTTATGCATCGGTTCAAGAACGAATCTTGAGGGATATGGGATATAAAGATATCACGGTTGTTCCATTAGATCAGGCAGATTTACTTGAGTTTAATTGGGTTAAAACGCTCCAAGAACTTAGCGGCCGAAGAGATTTATTTATTTATTCAAAATTCGTTAAAGCTGTTATCTTTTTCCTGAAAAAAGCTAAACTTTTAAATGACATTCAAACCGCTGAGGGCGTTTTCCGGGCTTACGAGCGAAATCAAGGAGACACAACTAATATCGTTAATGATTTATTAACAAAACTTGATGAAGCCAATACGCTCCCTGTGTTAAGGAAATTCAAGAATGTAATTAAAGAAGACTTTAATAGTCTCGATATCGATAAATCTCTAAGTCCCTTAAAGGTGGGACTTTCGGGCGAGATTCACATTAGTTTAGAACCTTACGTGAATCTTGACATTAGACGTAAGTTAGGTGAAATGGGAATCGAAATTCACCAATCGTTAAGTCTATACGATTGGGTAGTTCACAAGTTTCACCTTAATTACCATAGAAAATGGTTGGAGCATCTTTCGCATCCGTATATGCCTATGGATATAGGGGGTGAGGCGAGATGGGTGCTGGGGGAGTATATCGATAAAGCCCAAGCGGGTTTTGACGGGTTTTGTCACATTTACCCATTCTTATGCATGCCCGAAGTGACTGCTCGGACGATTATAACAAACAAACTTAAGAAAACATACGACCTCCCTATTATATACTTCTCTTTTGACGAACAGAGTGGCATGGAAGGCTTTCGCACGAGGCTCGAGGCCTTTTCTGACCTTATGCATGGTCGTAGGAATAAAGAAATTAAAAATAATGCTAAATTCGTATCAAATGGTAATAAAAAGATATATCCTCATTATGGAGATATATTTTACAACCAATGTTATCAATTAATTCAAAATTCAGTTTAGTGGTTAGTATAAATGGAAGAAGTTACTGAAAAAGTAGTCAAAGAAGAACAAAAAAAGGATGCCTTCCTTGGAATTGACATAGGAAGCGTAAGCTGCAAATTTGTGCTAATGGACACTGATGGGAATTTGCTTTCCAGCGTGTTTTTACGAAATCGAGGTTCTCCCATTGATTCAGCAAAAGCGGGAATGGCAGAATTACGTGAAAATATAGAAAAAAGCGAAAATTTACACGAGTATGCAATACGCTGTTGTGGAACGACTGGTTCCGCAAGATATTTAACTAAGGCTATAGTTGGCGCTGATCTCGCAAAAACAGAGATTATAGCTCACGCTGTTGCTGCTCAGACTATATATCCAGATGTAAGAACGATATTAGAAATTGGCGGTCAAGATTCGAAAATAATACTTTTGCGAGATGATATTATAGTTGATTTTGCTATGAATTCTGTATGCGCTGCTGGAACAGGATCGTTCCTCGATCACCAAGCCGCTAGACTCGGGATTGCTATAGAAGAATTTGGTGATTATGCTATAAAGTCGAAAAATCCCGTAAGTATAGCTGGAAGATGCACGGTTTTTGCGGAATCTGATATGATTCACAAGCAGAACGCAGGTTACACCAAAGAAGATATAATAGCAGGATTATGTGATTCGCTCGTTAGAAACTATATGAACAATGTTGGAAAAGGGAAGGATTTGGAAGAGCCAATTGTTTTTCAGGGAGGAGTGTCATACAATCAGGGAATAATAGAAGCTTTTGAAAGACACTTAGGATGTAAAGTTATTGTTCCTAAATATAATGTATTGATGGGAGCTCTTGGTATGGCTATCCTTGTACGAGATTACTATATCGAACACGAACATGAGACAGAATTCAGAGGTCTTGAGGTAGCTGAGATAGAATTCACCACTTCAGCGTTTAACTGTGGTGATTGCCCCAACAATTGCGAAATAGTCCAAGTAAAGATGCCTGAATACGGAAATAAAGTGATCGCCCGTTGGGGATCTAGATGTGGAAAATGGGATCAATTAACTTAATCAGGATAGAGGAAAAAGAGAAATGGTAGAATTCTTTAATCAATTGAAGCACTTAGGAGAGGAATTTCTTGAGTCTCTTCAGCATAAAACTAAATTATCAACAATTTTTGATATTTATTTAGAAAAAGTAATTCCTTCGTTTGTTTCCGAGAAAGAGTTAAAGGAATATTACGAGAGACGGATGGAGGAAGTTAGCAATTTTATAGACAAATTATAAAGGAGAGGAAAAAAATGGTTGAAACATTAACAGAAGAAAAGGAAACGAAAGAAAAAGATAAAGCAGGCAGTAAAGATCTGATGAAAGATATTTTATACGCAGCTGTAAAAGGTATTGGAGGCTTTGGTTTAGAAGCATTTGCCGATTTAAAGATAGAAGGCAAAGAAAACGTACCTATTATAGGTAAAGCTATTTTAACGACAGTAAGCGATAATACTTTGAGAGATATAGCAATTATTAGCCAGGTTTCAGGACGAAGAATTCATTTTATGGTTTATCACAAATTAATGAAGCATCAAATATATGGTCCCGTTCTTAAATCGTTAGGCATGTTCCGTAGCACTCTTGATAAAGACGATACAATACCAATAGATAAAGTATTCCATTACCTCAACGAAGCCGGAGATCTTGTAGCTATGACGCCTGAATCGAAACTTACACCTGAGGTTCAAGTGAAAGCGATGGCAGGAATTATTAAGTTCGCTGTTGCAGCGATGGCACCTATAATCCCAATAGCAATATACACGGAAAAGGCAAAAATTCTAAATTTAATTGACACTACAGGGATAAGAGTGAAAATCGGGACGCCGCTTAAGGTAGAAAAACGATTATCTCGCGTAAAATACCGAGATGAGAGATACGAACTTGCTGCGGATATAATTAAAATTATCGATTCTCTTAGAGTACACCCTGAAACAGAACAAGAATAAAAATGAGGTAAAAAAAAATGGAAAATAACAAAAATCCTGAAATGGATGATATTGAAAACAATTTTGAGAGCCTTACTAAGGAACTTAAGCAAAAAAAAGTAGATCTTATAAAGGAATTGAACGAATCTGCAGATAGTGAAGTAACCATGGAACCAGATAAAAAGGTGAGCGATATTATTGGCGATATCTTCTATAATTCTATAAAGA
This sequence comes from Promethearchaeota archaeon, assembly GCA_019894855.1. Classification (GTDB taxonomy): domain Archaea; phylum Asgardarchaeota; class Lokiarchaeia; order Sigyniarchaeales; family SOKP01; genus SOKP01. The sequence goes on along the minus strand of JAGXNS010000049.1, from coordinate 14,202 downwards.
GCCTATTTGATACGAGTGCTAAGCTTGTTAAGAGCTTAACCGGTGAAATCTTTACGAATAAACTGGATAAATAGAATTAATCAGCAGACTAGCATTTAAGATTATCTAAATTCAATAAGGTCTTTTCAGTTTCAAATTTCTTTATTCCAATTTATATAGATCAAAAATTTAAACGATTTCCCCTTATACTCTCCATCACTAATGGCTTCGAGCGTAAATCCATTACGTTCGTGCCAATAAATGGACGCTTTGTTTTTAATAGGTACCTCAACAATAAAAGCAACGACAGGGGCATCTAATTTTAATAACGCTTCTTGAAAAATAACAGAACCAACTCCTTTACGTTTATATTCGGGTAAAATGCTCACTTGGTCTAAATAAGCGAATTCAATTTCTTCATTCAACAGTAATTCCTTAGTTTTCTGATTTTCGAAAGTAAGATTACCGACGACGTCACGAACTTTTATTATATCGTATTTTTTTCTATGAATGCTCGCAAAACCAATAATTATTCCTGCCTTATTTTTCGCAACATAAATATCAATATAAGGATCTTCGATGAGTTTCTTGTAATACTCTACATCTACTTCCTTTCGTAAAAAACCTTCATCCTCTAATTTTTTTCGTGGGTTTTGTGAGATTTCATCAACATCTCTTATTTCAATTAGATTTTGCTTAAGTGCGTTGTGAATGCCAGAAACATCATCTATATGGGCAATTTGAACTATAATTTTCGAGTTTTGTGAATTAATTTTTCTATCATCCATTTGAACCTCACCTTAGGTTTCTTTAATGTTTAATAGATTAAAAGGTAAATCAACACTAATCTAAGAAAAGGAATATTTTATATTTCTAATATAATTAGAATAAGATAAAACTTTTCAATGAAATAATTATGACAATCTCAACTGAAAAAGAATATACATTTAAAGTAACATTAGTTTTTTGGAAATTTTATGAGTTAGGGCTCTATTTCGAGCTGCCAGAAATGAGGAAGTTTTTAGAACAAGAAGGTTCGCTAAAGTTATACAAAGATTATCGATGGAAAGTCGATGTTCCTGGACAAGAAAAAAGTTGCACTCAACCGTTAAAGTGGACTTCAAGTCAATCTAAGAATTTTGCTCCCGTTTGTTTTAAAATAGGTAAATCAGATAGATTTTCATGTGCTAATGCTCCAACTTTAGCTGGAAGAATTAGATTAGAAGGGCACATCCATTACGGTTCAGTTTTAGTTATTCACTGCGAATTAGTTTTTGATAACTACCATACAATTGAAGATTTTATAAAAATATCTCAACCTTCTAACATGATATTGGAAAGCACCGGAAGACCAATAACTGAAAAATTTATAGAAATAAGAGAGAATGTTATAGTATTATTGAAAAAAGCAAATTTTCCGGAAAAAGCAAAATTAGAATCTGCTCTAGAGCCATGGCATCATACTTGGCTTATTTGGGACGTAAAACCAGATTTTAACAGAGCAGATTACCGGTTTATTGGAAACCAGATAGGGAAAAACGCACGATATTCAATAGGGTTAACATTAAGAACGGATAAGTACAGAGAATTAGATCCAGTTGCGTATAGAGATCAAATTAATCTTAAAAATTTATGTCCTTATACAGACGAATTTGTAATGATAACTCACGCGGGTAATGTAGTTATTCCAGGACCTGGCCTTTTAGACCCAAATTCCATGAAAAATTTATTAATTGATACGCTTTATGGTCCAGAGGTTGGAAACGTTCAAAGGTTTCTCATTCTGATGCATATGGAAAATATCTTAATCGTTGCAGAAAAATTCGATACAGTTATTTCAGAGACACGAGCGATTGAAGAAAACTTAACTTTACTGGGTAAGATCGATAGATTGGAAAAATTGGAAACAGAACTCAATAGAATAATTCTTGAATTAAATAAGGATATAATCATCTCTAAAATTACTCGGTTACTATTTACCAGTACCTTTAAAACTAGCATGTTTAACGAAATGATCGATAAACTGGATGGGTTTAAGTTTTCGAAACTAACTGACGATGTTATCGCAAGAATTAGAAAAACTCTAAACAGGCAAAGGAATACGCTTAATACAAAATCCTCAGCAATAGAAAACAAATTTCTCGCAATTCTAAACTATCTCGCCGTTTTTGAAATAGCAATTTTGGTTATATCTTTAGCTTTAGACGATTTGTTCGGAGGTACACTCTGGGGAATCGTTCAAATTGTGATAGCTATTATTTTTGTTATTGGAGCATTTGCAATTTATAGATCACAAGAAAAAAGGCTATAACTCCCAACATTCTATAAACTTCACGATTTATTTATTTTTTTTTTAATAAATCTTAAGTAATGAAAAAGAAAAAGGAGAAAATAAAAATTTCTTTTAATATCTTGTTCTTGAAGCTTGAATTCGTAGTTTTGCTTTAGTTTCTTCTTTGCTGTCCTGTAAAATAACATACCTGGTTTTGGAAGGAAGATTTATTTCATATTCTTCTTCTGCAATTGTGGAATCCTTCTTTAAATGGTCTTGCTCTCTCAATATTATTGTAACTCTTTCTACGGCTTTTCTTCCAACCTTAACTGTTTTAAATTGACTCCATATGTTCATATCTGCTTTAGATGTGAAGTTCTGATTTCTCTGTAATTTTATTGTTCCTTTATTTGGAAATCTCGATTTAAAGACTTTTGGACCGTCCGCTTTGAAGTAAAATTCTCCCCGCCATCCCATAATATCGTAATCTTTTAAAGTTTTTAAGCTCATTAAATCTATGCTTATTAGAAAGCGTTCCTTCTCTTCTCCGACTTGATCTTGCTCAAAGCTTTGGTCTTTTGCATAGGTTTTCTTCCCTTTTGCGTAATACCTTCTCGACATTTTAATACACTTTCATTTTTACGGTTTAAAATTCATATAGTGTTGAAATATATAATTTTTTGGATTAAATATACTACTAATAACGGAATAATAATCTAGGCTTTACCATGGTAAAAATTAAGCTACCTCTTTTGAAATCCGAAATTTTAATTAAATAACTAAGATTTTGTAAAAATTATAAATAAAAAGTTTTTAGGAGATATTGAAATGGCTCAAAAACAATTTTATGGTGATATTTCAGACGCAATTGTGAATTTAGACAAAGAGAAAGCAATTGAACTCGCAAAAAGGGCGATTACTGAAAAATGGAACTTGTTAGAGGTTATTGAAAAAGGGTATGGAGACGGAATCCGAAGAATTGGTGACCTATGGGAAGAGGGAGAATTTTTCTTACCAGAATTAATGCTCGGCGGAAATATTATGCAAGAGTCAATGGATATTCTTTTACCCAGTTTGAAAGAAAGTGGAGCTTCTGCATCGATAGGAGTTGTGGTAATTGCTACGATTGAGGGAGATATTCATTCCATTGGAAAAACAATCGTAGGTACTATGCTTAGTGCTAATGGTTTTGATGTTTATGATCTGGGTGCTGATGTTCCAGCAGAAAAAATCATTGAAACTGCAGTTGAGAAAAATGCTGATGTAATAGGGGTTTCAGCTTTGCTTACTACAACTATGTTTGGACAAAAAAAGATTATCGATATTTTAGAGGATAAAGGGATTCGAAATAAATTTAAAGTAATTATTGGAGGTGCTCCAGTTACCAAAGAATGGACAGAAGAATGTAAAGCTGACGGATTTGCTGGTAGTGCTGTAGGAGCTGTTAAATTAGTTAAAAATCTCTTAAATAAATAATATTAAAAAGAATTTATAGTAGGTATGCTATAATGTTTCATGATTGGTTAAATGATAATTCTAAAATCATTCTGTTTGATGGAGGAATGGGGTCAGAAGTTTTTAAACGCGGCATTGTGCCGGGAAAGCTTCCTGATACGCTTAATATCGAGCATCCAGACATAATTTTCGAAATTCATAAAGCCTATTATGATGCAGGGGCAGATATGTGTCAATCAAACACTTTCGGATCAAGCTTCATCAACCTAAAAAATTATAAAATAGAAGATCGAATCAGAGAATTAAACTTAGGCGGCTTAGAAAATATAAAAGAAGCATGTCCTCCAAATCGTTTAATCGTTGCTGATATAGGGCCCTCGGGTGAGTTTAGACCTCCAGTTGGAAAGGCATCACCAGATCAATGGATTTCTAGCTTTGAGAAGCAAGCTACATTCTTAGAAGATGGAGTAGATTTGTGGCATATAGAGACGATGTCAGATATTGAAGAGATGAAAGCAGCATTGGAAGCAGTGAATAACATTTCAAAAAAACCCATTATTAGCTCTATGACTTATAAAAAGACGAAAAAAGGCTTTTATACAATAATGGGAGATTCATTAGAAAAATGTGTGCAATTTCAGGAAGATCAACAAGTAGATGTGATTGGAGCAAATTGTACTTTAGGGAGTGATGAAATGGTAGATTTAATGAAAGATTTGAAACCTCTCACTGATAAACCGATATCTATAAAACCTAACGCAGGTCAACCAAGAATTGACAGTAATAATGTAGCAGTTTACGATCAACCTATCATGGATTTTGTAAATGATATTGGAGAAATGATACAATTGGGAGCTAAAATCGTGGGAGGGTGCTGTGGAACGTCTCCAGCTACTATAAAAGAAATAAGAAAACTTATAGATTCACTAGAGAATTAACCAAATGAGAGCGTGTATGTTAGGATGGGAATATTAAGACCAAGAATTAAGGTATTAGACGAAGATCATAAAATAAAGATATTAGATGAAGCTAAAGATATCTTAGAAAATCTCGGAATATTTTTAGAAAATGAGGACGCTAAAGAATTATTTAACAGCGAGGGAGTTAATCACGATGGTTCTCGATACTACATTCCTTCAGATTTAGTCGATAAATGTCTCAAAACTGTTCCAAATGAGATAAAGCTATTTGATAGAGAGGGAAAAGAGCATATTACTTTAGCGAACGATAAGGTGCATTACGATCCTGGCTCAGCAGCGATATTATACTTGGATGAAAATACAGGAACGATTAGAAACGCGGTTGAAAAAGATTTCGTTCGTTTTTCAAAAGTAGTAGAACATTTAAAGTATATCGAGGCTCAAAGCACTGCTCTTGTTTATCAAGATGTCCCCACGCAAGCACAAGATTGGCATAGATTATATGTAGCCTTATCAAATTGCTACAAACCGGTCGTAACCGGGACATTTCGAAAAGAAAGTTTTCAAATTATGAAAGAATTATTGTTAAGTTGTCGATTATCAGAAGATGATTTAGCAAGGAAACCTTTAGCGATCTTCGATGCTTGTCCTAGTCCTCCGCTGAAATGGTCAGACTTGACTTCTCAATCACTTATCGATGCCGCCAAGAGTATGATACCATCCGAGTTTGTATCTATGCCGTTAGCAGGGGCTAGCGCTCCAATAAGTTTGATTGGGTGCATAACTCAACACTCTGCGGAATGTTTAGCAGGGGTTGTAATTGGACAGCTAGCAAAAACAGGAGCTCCTTTGATTTGGGGGGGATCACCCGCAATACTAGACATGAAGCAAGGTACAACTCCAATGGGGGCAATTGAGACAATGATGATAAACTTGGGTGATGTTGAAATGGGAAAATTTCTGAAAATGCCCACTCATGCTTACATGAGCCTTAGTGACTCGAAAGTTCCAGATGCTCAAGCAGGATTCGAAGGAGGTATGGGTGCTCTATTAGCGGGACTTGCTGGCATTAACATGATTTCGGGACCTGGCATGTTAGATTTTGAATCCACTCAAAGCATTGAAAAATTAGTAATTGATAACGAAATAGCAGGAATGGTAAAAAGACTCCTAAGAGGGATAGAGGATCACGGTACTCCATTTGCTTCTGAAATTTTAAACGACTACAATAAAAAAGAGGAATTACTCTCACATCCATCTACTTTAAAGCTTTTTAGAAAAGAACTTTTTATAGTTAGTCCGGTAATAGATCGCATGTCTCGAGACATTTGGAAAGAGAATGGCTCTAAATCTACAAGAAAAAGAGCAAAGGAGCAAGCGACTAAACTGGCTGAGAAAAGCTCATTAAAACCTATTGATGACACACTTTCTAATGAGTTAAAATCTATTACTTCAAGGAATTTGTAATCTCTTTATTTTTATCTTCTAATTATTTTCCTCTAATGAAGATCTTTGTTAATTTCACAGCTAAAACTGATCTAAAATTCGGGATATTACTTTAGCATAAATTATCGCGCCTTTGCTATTGAGGTGTCCTCCATCTATAGTCAACAATAGCCGTCTTTTTCTGCTTATTTTTTCTACCCAGTTCATTCTTTTTGATCTAAAATAATCGAAAACTAAGTTTAAAGGATGATCTACGAAATTATAACTTGAAATGCTTTTTCTTAGTATCTTATCAAAAAATGGACTCACATCTGCTATATATGCCTTGTGTTTATGACCAACTTCCTTAATTTGCCTATTTACTAATCTTCTTTTTTGGTTAATTGGAGAATTTATGTCTTCTCCTAAGCAACTTAAAGTGGTTAGTATTATCTTTGCCTTGGTATGTAAACTTACCGTTCTTAATCCATTATCGTAAAAGTTTTTTATCTTGTGTAATGGAGTTACTTTTCTAATGCTTGTGAAATTCCACTTTTGTTTAACATAAGGTAAGAAAAGATCATTATGCCCAGCTTCAATTACTATAATGTCATATTTTTTAGCATTTGTTTTCAAAATTTTTAAAAGTTTTCTAAAAATTCCAGATAGGGTATCACCACCGCGCCCGTAATTTATACACTGAAATTCAGGGAAATACTGTTGAATTATTTCAACATAATCCAGTCCTATTTTTCCCTCAGTAATGCTATCACCAATAAAAAGTATTTTTTTTGCCATCTCAGTTCATAATCTATTTTACTTATAATTTATTACTAGAACAGCTATAAGAACAATAATTCCTCCGACGATGTTCCATATCAATATTGTCTCAGACCGGTTTAAGATAAATGCAAAGATGAGAGTTAGAAACGGCTCTATGTAGAGAAACGAAGCGCCTTTTGAAGATTTAAGTTCGTTTTGAGATTTTTGCCAGATAAAATATCCAATTATATAGCAACCAATTCCTAAATATATCCCAGACATTAAAACGACAATATTAGCCAGATTTTGGGTAAAAATTAGTAATTCGTTATTTAATAAAACAAAAAAAAACAATTCCACCGTCCCAAAATAAGCAATATATTTGAGTGTAGTTAAATTAGACTTCTCTTTGGATATTTTTTTTGTAGAAATTGTATATATCGCCCACAACAAAGGTGTTATAAGAGCAAATAAGTATCCTAAAAAGTTAGGTGTTTCTGGAGTAAGCGTTCGCAAATCTCCTCCTGTGACTAACAAAAAACCTCCAATTGTAGCGATGAGGTAACCTACAATTTTCAGCTTAGTTAGTCGTTCGTTAAAAAATACTAAAGCTAAGAGAGTAATTAATACGGGTGCTAATAGACACACGAATAATGCTGGCAAAGAAGGTCCAATCAACTCTATCGCTGCATATTGGATGACGAAGAAGAAAGATGTACCGCTAAAGCTTGCAATAATTAAATATATCCATTCCAGCTTCGTATATGGGCTCTTCTCAGCCGTATTGGAGGTTTCCTTATTTTTTTGTTTTCGTCGTATAAACAAATAAAGATCTACGATTAAAAATGCTAGGGAGGCTAATAAGAATCTGGTCAAGGCAAGAGATGTAGGAGGTATAAATCCAACAGCTATATCTACAAGAACGAATGAGAAGCTCCAGAGAAATACCATTAATACTAATAAACCATATATAAATAGCATTCTAATATGGAAGTTCAATCAATAATTTATATGTACGATATTTTATTATAATATTAAATTAAGAGCTTTAATTATTTTTATTTGATAGGAAAGTATTGAAAGACTTCCATTTTTCTTTAAATCTGGGTTTAATAGGAACTGATGATTCAAGAATCGATATTATCTTAGATTACTTAAAAGAAAAAACAAAACTAACTAGTTCTAAAGATTCGATAAGCGAGTTTCAATTTATCTACGAGAACGTACCACTAAAAATGAAGATTTTCCATTTTAAACTTTTTGAAGATCTTACCGAAAATATTAATCATCTTAAAAAATTCGATGTAATTATTGTTGTCGTAAATCTCTATAATGATCAAGCCATTTCTAAGCTAACCTTAAATACTTATAAAGAGTTCTGTGATATCTTCATGTTTAATGGAATTGCAGCATTAGTTGGAATCGATCCTTATTTAATTGAACAGAATAATCCTCCAACATCGAAAAAAATAAATGAAATTTTTTTAATTCAAAAAACTAAGGAGTTAAAATTTCACTATTGTTTTAAAATTCAAAACTCGCAGAAAGATATTTCTGATATTTTCAATAAAGTTCTAAATAATGTGATTTTAAAGCTAGAATTTATTAATCCAGAAATGTTCGAGCGAGTGAAAACAAATGGCAAAGATTCTGTAGGAAAATACCTGTAAACTAAAATTAATCCAACATATCTTTAATTTTAACATTTAAAACGGTTCTAAATGTTAATTATTTCATTATTGAGCTATAATTTCATATTCTTACAAATCGAGAATTTAATTGATACTAATGATTCTAATTTTGTTCAAATAGTCGTACAAACCTTTAAAAAATCAATTATTAAATATAGATAAAAATTAGTACGCTTAATAGACAAAAGGTTTATGCTCTATATTATATAGGAGTTGGAGATCATATATTATGCTTCTGGCGCAAACGATGGATATTGCACGATTTATTCAAATTTTTCTAGTACAAGGCTTAGCAGGACTATTTTATTTGTTTATCGCGTATAAAATTTTAAAAAGGGAAAGGAAAGGTTTAAACTTAATTCTCAGTAGTTTCTATGTATGCGTAGCGTTCGCAGTAATCATAAATGTTGTCTATGCCTTCATTTTTGTAGAGGAAATAGTTTATATTTTGCATGTTACAACCTACTTTTTATTATGTTTCTCTTTGATTTTTTTGTTGGTTTTTGTCTTAATTTTGCTTAAATCAGAGGAAATTTTCACTCCCAAACTTCAATTAATTCTAGTAGTTATTTTTGGTATTCTGTTAGTAGGTTTGTGGTTGATTCCAGATGGAGTGTCAATTAACGAAAGCACTAACTGGAAGCCTGATTGGAGCTGGATTTATTTATTATATAGTTTTTCTATTTGTAGCCTATTCGCAATCTTTCCCACGATATATTTATCAATAAAACTATATCGAAAATTTGAGTATAAGGAGCTAAAGAAGAAACTAAAGTTTTTTTTAATAGGGATAAGCGGCTATTTTTTCTTATACTTCGGTACTTCGATCTCTAATACATTAAACGATCCAATATTTAGAATAATCTGGTCACTTCTCTCGCTCCCCATCTTAGTTTCACTTTATTTCGTGTATTTTGGTGTAGCTAAGAATTTATGAAATATTTATAGATGTATATTTCAATATAGATATTTTTTATTAACTCAACTAATATACATAAAAATTACAGTTAAATAAGAAAACTACAATAATAATTCATAACAAGTAAAAAAAATCAATAAAAAAATTATTGATTAAACAATAAAACGAGTGTGTTTATGTAATTGTGTATTTTCAATTAACGCCTGGTCGAATTATAACTGTTTATATCGCCCAAGGAGTAATTTTGCTGGCTTTTCTTTATTTGGCTATCAGAATCTTGCTAAGAGATAGAAAACGATTAAATGTCATTTTCGCAGGACTTTATATATCTCCTGTTGTAGGGGTTCTTATTAATTTTCTATATGCACCTTTAACCGATCCATCTATTGTACTAATACTTAACTTTTTTACAAACTTTGGATTCTTTTATGCTCCTATATTTATCGTGGTCTTTGACTTAATACTTTTAAAATCTGAAAAAGTAATTTCAACGGGCAAGCAATTGGTAATCCTTATTATTTACGGAATTGCGATGTTTGGTATGCTTATCTTCATATTTATACCTGATTTTGGGGTTACTATCGATCATGGAACAAATTGGAGCCCTGTATGGAGTTTACCATTTTTCCTATATGTTGTCTTTATCGAAACCATTGGTGCACTCATACCATCACTTTATTTCTCATTTCAGATTTACAAGAAGTTCGAGGATAATGTGTTAAAGAAAAAGTGGAAATCTTTCATATTTGGATTCATTGCTCTAATGGTATTTATGTACGCGATCTTTATTTCTAATACATTTTCCGATCCAGCTACAACAGACGGTTCAACATTTAGATTAATTATAGGAGTTATGGGCTTGATATTAGTCGTCCTTGGAGGCTTTTTAATGTACTTCGGTGTAGGAAAACAAATAGAGAAATAAGTCTTAAACCTTTTTTTACTTTTTTTTTTATCATATAAAATTTTATCTTTTAGAATTACCATTAATAATTATAATAGCATAAGTTCACAATAATTGGAGATTAAAATTCATTTCAATCCATTTATCAAGTATAACTTGTCAATCTCATGCAGAAACTTATAGTCTAAAGTGCTTCTAATGTCTAATGAACTTGAGCGAGTAAGTGGCATTGGTCCTATTGCTTCGATTAACTTAAATAAAGCGGGAGTTAAAACAATTGAAGATATTGCGAGTTCTAAGCCTGAAAATTTAGCGTGGATTAAAGGTATTGGGATTGTTTCCGCAAAAAAAATAATAGAGAACGCTAAAGATTTACTCAAACTAGAGAAGAATATCCAGTTTGTCTTAAATTCAATTAAAGAAAATTTTGTGAAAACTTGTCCTAAATGTAGTGGTTCTATGATAAGCAAATATATTATTCTTGGTCCTGAAAGACGCTTGAAGGCACGGCAATGCACCGTATGCAAATTTTATTTACCTGAATGATCAGATATTATAATACTTACCAATATCGTTAAATGTATATCTTGCATATGTCCACGTCCGTATTTTCTTTATATATCTCGTAAAGATTTTCCATGTCCATTTCATCATTACTTGAGATTGGTAGATATTTAACCACTCTCTCAAAAGCGCTGCTCTTTCCTCATTGACAGTATATTGAAATTGTTTATCTTTTGAGTCTTCCTGAAATTTACCGTAAGAAGAAATGAAATAAACAAAATACTCTACTTTTACCAATTTAAGTTCGAGTGCCGCACCCTTGGCAATATCATGAGTTGCTTGATGATCGGCATGAAGATTGTGGTTACTGGGGAAAACTATTTTGTCTGAGTTCTTAATTAAACGTTTAGTTTTTTTTATCCCTTCTTTTACATATTTTTGCCCATCTGCATCGTGAAAGTAGTATAAATGATGGTTTTCTGGAGGGAGTCCTAAAAATGCAACCGATTTTTTAGCTTCGCTAATCCTCATCTCCGCTACTTTATCTTCTGTCATATTTTTAGCTTCTTCAGATAAAACGTCATCTTCGGACCTATAACAAGCCCTTCCATCTGTTACTGTTACAATATGAATATCGTGGTTTCCCTCATTTATCCACTCCAAAAGAATCGGTCCAGGTCCGAATAATAAATCGTCTGGATGAGGTTCAAAAATAACTATCTTCATTTTTTATAGTATTATATAATAGATTAACTAATTAATATATAATAAAAAATACGAATAATTTTTCATTATTCTAATAAAAACGAATTAAGTGACAATATATGACAGAATCAGTTGAAAAAGAAGTTTATAACAATTCTTTAGGAGTTAGGGTTAGTTACGGCACACGGGAACTATTTGGGCAGTGGATTTTTGCAGCATTTGGATTTACAGTTTTCTTTTTTTACGAAGTTGTGATTGGTTTACCTGTAGTTCTGGCAATGACAGCTTGGATCTTATACAGCATCTGGAATGCATTTAACGATCCTATCGTGGGATGGATAATGGAACGAGTACATATGCCCTGGGAAAAAAAGAGGGGTGTTCGAAGATTCCCTTGGATGGTAATTGGAGCAGCAACTTGGTTAGGATCATATTTTTTAATTTATCTAGTTCCATCTGGATGGTATGGTAACCCTGCAACTGTAGAAGCTAACCAATGGCTCATCTTCTTTTGGTATCTTGGAACCCTTTGCTTATATGACTTTTTCGTTGGCATTTGGGATATAAATGTGCTATCTTTATTTCCGGATAAATTCAGAGGATTAAATGAGCGACGTTCAGCTCAAGGCTTTGGTACTCTATTTGGTATAATCGGTCTTGCATTAGCAGCAATAATACCCCCAATGTTTATTACTACTGAAGTCGCACCAACCTATATTACTGCTGCTCTTGTTACCGTAGGTGTTGGCATTATATTATTCATAATTTCAATTCCTGGAGTAAGAGAAAGTCAACACGTATTAGATTATTATAAAGAACGGAAAGAAAGAGGTCTAGATACAAAAATTGAATCATTTTTTAAATCTGCTAAGACTGCGCTCTCGAATAAACTTTTTGTTGTTAAAGCACTTTTCTTCTTTGGATACCAAGTGTCAGCGGTAATGATTCAGACATCAGCTTTTTATATCGTAACATTTTTGATAGATGCAGATGCAGGCAGTATTTCTTTGCTATTAGGTGCTATGTTATTAGGATCATTAATATCGGTTCCCCTATGGACACATTTCTCTAAAAAGGTTAATGACAACAGGAAAATGGGTTTAATAGCAGGTGTGATATCAGTTATAACATTCATTCCTTTAATATTTGCAGAGGGTCTTATCATGTGGATGATATTCTTGGTGTTCTTTGGTGTCGGGGTGGGAGGTCAATGGTTTATTGATGTACCACTTTTAACAGATGTTCTTGACGATATTGCTGCAAAAACGAAGAAAAGACAACAATCAATCTATTACGGTTATCAGGCTTTTTTCGCTAGGTTCAGTGGCACTTTTATCGCAATTACAATTTCGGTAACTCATCTATTAACGGGTTTTATTGAGGGATCATCTACATTAGCAGAATTGACATTACTAAGTCCCAACATAGAGCTAGCACTCTTAGGCATAAGAATTCATTCAGCAATTGTTCCTTCGATATTTGCTCTTCTCTTGCTAATAGTTTTCTGGAAATTCTACGATCTTACTCCAGATAAAGTCAAAATTAATAAAGAGAAGTTAAAAGAATTAGGAATTTAAAAACAAAATAAATACTCAATATTTATTTTTTTATTTTTTTTTCATTAATTATGATTGATTTAATATAAGAATAAAAGTAATAACTAATATTAGGGAAATATAAATATATAAAAAAGAACTACAACATTGATATTTACACATTTCACGCTTTAGGAAGAAAAATCATACGAGAAGAGACTGGTAAAAAACTCTTACTTTCTTCCAAAATAGCAAATTATTAATATTTCGAATTAATAGCTTATAATTAATTCTATAACCATTTATGTAATATTTAGCAATTTCATAAAATTTCGATTCTTATCAGTTTATTTTAAGGTGTGATAAAAATTATTGAACTTATTGATAATGCGAGTGAGAGAATAAAAAGAATAAGACGCAGATTCCTTGATGATATTCCTTTAATTTCTATAGAGAGAGCACAACTTTATACAGAGAAATGGAAGGAAACTGAAAATAAGGGGTTATCTCCTGGTGTAAGAGTTGCTCTCTCAATGAAGAATGTTCTTAAAAATATGACTATCTATATAGATCCTGATGATCGAATCGCAGGAAAATGGACAGAAAATTTTATCGGAATACCTATTGACATAGAACGTGGAATATGGAACAATGTTTTTGAAGTTGAACTTGATGCAAAAACAATGAATAAGTATATGAAAGAAAGCAATAAGAACTACATGTCATATATGATAAATAAAATTGGACCTGATGGTCTTCGTGAATTACTTGAAAACACTAAAAAAATAGGGGCTCCTATTACAACTCTTGGAACAGATACTCTTGATAAAAGAAAAATCAATCCGTACCAAATTCGAGAAGAAGATAAAAAAATTCTATTGGAAGAACTTATTCCTTATTGGAAAAATAAAACACTCGCTGATATTCTAGAAAAAGAATATGCTAATTCTGATGTATATACAGGTGAATCGTATGAATTTTTAACTCACCTACCTTTAAAAACAGCTCAAAATGATATAGTTATATCCCCCTGTGCGGTGATTGGCACATGGCAAGGCCATTTAGTACTTGATTATGAAACGGTCTTGAAAAAAGGATTTTTAACTATGCAGAAAGAAGTTCAAGATGAGA
>JAGXNS010000048.1:17129-17398 GCA_019894855.1 Promethearchaeota archaeon | reverse complement strand
CGCCTGTGTCTAGTATTTCTGCCTTCGTATGAAACCCCGCACCTATGGTCATTTTATAACCGTCTTCAAATTTACCCGTACAATATCGAGTCACCATTGCGGTTTTTCCTACTCCGCCGGCTCCAGCAACGATCACTTTAAAAATCCATGAACTCATCATTTTTTATAGCATGAATCGTTTATTTTTAATATTAAAAAGAATTTGTTTGTTTAATAATTTTAATCCCAATTACATTTTGTATAAAACTTTACATTTTTAAAATTATTTA
>JAGXNS010000048.1:0-17119 GCA_019894855.1 Promethearchaeota archaeon | reverse complement strand
TGTTTTAATAATAAAGGTTGTGAAAAAAGAGTATTAAAGACGACGATATTTGTGCGATATGTAGTTTTCCGAAAGACCTATGTATATGCGACAGTTTAAGCGCAGATGAACAACAAATTATTATTTCTAACGATCGACGTAAATGGGGGAAAGTAGTTTCAGTCATCACTTTCGAAGGGAACATAGATGCGAATCTAAAAGATATTCTTACGAAAGCTAAGAAAAAATGTGCTTCTGGAGGGGTTGTGAGGGGTAACGCGATTGAGCTACAAGGTGATCATAAATTTAAGTTAAAAAAATTCCTAATAGATTTAGGTTTCCCCGAGGAAAATATTATCATTCAAGAAGGTATGATAAGGAAACGGCGATATTAACAATACATTAAAAGTTAGATGTTCATTTGCTTTTTTTTAATTTTCGTAATTTCAAAAAACAATAAAATAGGATTTTATGAGTTCGATATTTTACAAGGTTATATTTGAAGGGGCAAAAGAGGATTCTAGCGATTCATACTCGCTCACCTTTAAAGATATATTTAGTGACAATCCAATTCAAATTCCTTCTCGATTCTTTACCACTCTGAGAGTTTCGAATCAGAAAGAATCTAACATCGTACATTTTCAAAACATAAAAGAAGTAATAAAAATTGGGAATCCCTCCATTAAAATCGAGATCAATTATTACATAGCCATTCTCTACACAAATTTAAACGATGGAAAAAAAGAAGGCTTTTTGGTAGGAAATATAAAAAATATGGGAGATATCTTAATAGGTGAGTGGCCATATAATGAAAAAAATGTCTCTAATTCAAAAGATATTTATTTACAAAAATTGGAATTGCTTACAAATAGTAGCAAATTTGATAACATTTGTGTAATTTATCCTTTGAAATAAAGAAATATAATAATTGAGGTTAAAAGAAATTATCTTCATTCTTTTTTAGAAAATCATAAATTTCTTGATTGTTTGGCATGCCGGTTCTCGCACCTAATTTTTGTATTTTTAATGAAGCTGCTGCGTTGGCAAACCTACAGGATTTTTCTAATCCCCAACCTTTAATCCAATAAGCTAAAGAAAAAGCACCACTGAAAGTATCACCCGCACCTGTTGTATCTACAAGGTTTTCTACATGGTAAGCAGGTATCATTTTTTGATAGTTATTTGTTGTTATTAGAGCACCAATTTTTCCTAATGTGATAATTACAACAGGAACCCCCTTTTTCACTAAAATTTTCGCTGCTTTTTGAGGTGTATTGCTATTTGTAATTAAATTTGCTCCTTCTTTGTTCGGAAGTAAAACATCCGCTTTTAGTAGTATATTTTTTAATTTATCCCAACCCCTTAATGCAATTTGAGACTCTAAATCGATACTTACTTTTACATCATTATTCTTTGCTATTTCAAGTGCTTTTTCAGTTAATTCTTGATGAATAATGGTAGTATGCAATAGTTTAGAATCTGCAATGGAGGATTCTTGTAGTTCTTCAATATTCAATTTTGTTGTTTGCATATGTGGAGATTGAATAATAGACTTTTCGCCTTTAGCCACAAAAATAAAGTTAACAGGCGTCTTTTTATTGCGTTTTCTAACAATATTGCTTGTATCTATGTTTTCTTTTAAAAAATCATCGATTAACAAATCGCCATACAAGTCGTCTCCAACTGCTCCAATAAATCCACAATACCCTCCTAATCTAGCTAAAGCCACTAAATAATTCGCAGTGACTCCACCAGGAAAATAATTTTCACTTAAAGCATCAATTTTTTCATCCGGTTTTGGAAAATGGGGTATTTCAGCAACCCAATCTAGAACTACTTCCCCCAATCCAACAATATTTACTGGTTTCATAGTTCTTTTCAATTTGTAGAAGTCTTTTTTCTAATTATATACTAATAAACTAGAAACAAAAAAGATGTTAGATGGTTTTATTATTATGAAATTAAGTCATGATTTCTTTTATTCGATTCGCTAAATCATCATCAACATTAATATCTTGAAAATTTGAAGCTACTATTTCATAAGCGTCACTATAATCATTAAATTTTACTCGACCTTTAATCATAATGTCTCTACCAATGATACTAGAAGATAACTTTTTTAGCAATTTTTCATAATCGGGAGTGTCTTTAACCTTTACAATTAGTTCAGCTTTTTCTCCAACTAATTTCTCAGCTGCTTCTCCAATAAATGTCGCTCTAATTTTTCCACTCTCATCTTCAAGAAAATGACTAGTAATCATTGTGAGTTTTTTATCGCCTGCTTTATCACACGTACAATTTTCTATTTTTTTTCTACATTCGGAACAAGCTTCATAAAATCTGATATTTTTTAATTCATTAGATAGTACACCTTTTATTTCAAAAAATCCAGAGCTTTGAATAGTGTTAATATCAGTAAAATTTCCTGAAAAATTATTTTGTTTGAAATTTGTAGATGGTTCAGATACTTTAATATTTTCAATCTTTAAATCTATTTTTTCTATACTTGAGTCAATGGCAATAGTTACTTCGTTTTTCTGTGAATAGTTATTAAATCTTAGTTCAACATCTTTCAACAAAACACCGTCTCCGTTTTTTAGGGACTTTGAAAGTTCATCTGCTCTATCCCGCCAAGCTGTAACCCTTATAGCATCAGTAGTATCACTCACATTGAACCCTAATAATGAAATGTCCTCGCCAGATTTTAAAGTTATTTTTCTTAAGTCATCTATTGCAGAAATTATTCCTTGAAAAGATATGTAACCTTTTTGATCTTGAAGTGTATCAATGGCATCAATTAATTTTTCCTTAAACTTTACTGCTTTGTCTTTTTTCGTAATTTGTGTCCATGAAGTTGCGTGTAAATCTATTTGACCTTCAGTATAATTACTTTTTCTGGGATTTAAATTACTGAGAGAAATGAAATCACCTATTTCAACATTTTCTATTTTATCGACATCTTCGTTCCAAAAACTTATTCTAATTCTACCTGATGAATCCCGTATCATTAACGAGCTTACCTTTCCATTTTTTCCGTCCTTCCGAGTAAATTCGCGAACTGGGAAACGATTCATTATTTTTCCTTCAGTTGATATAGACCCTAATTTTTCGTCAATTTCACTTATTAATTTAAATTCTTCCTTTATTTTGGGATATTTTTTATAATCAACATCCTCAGGGGCTAAAATTATTTTACTAAATCTTCCAATATGAATCTCAATACCTCCGAACCTTCCTTGTTTTGCATTTCCATTCAAAATTTTAACGATTTCATTTTTTTCAAATCGTTCGTCTTTAAAAACATTTACTTGGTCGTCCCATAATACAATTCTAATATCCCCTGTATTATCATGTAATTTGAAAGCTCCCACATATCCAACTTCTCCATTGCTCTTATTGAAACTATTGAGATTGAAAATATCCTTAATTCTACCAACTAATACAATATTTTTCATGTTCAAAGTAATGTCAGAGATGTTTAACTCGATCTCATTCAAAAGCTCTTGATTTTCGCTTGTAACTTCAACACCTAGTTCTTTAGCTATTACAAACAATGCCCCTTCCTCTGAAATTAAACCCTTTAATTCTTCTTTTTTCTCTTCAACTAAACTTTGTATTTCCTTTTTAGAAAGTCCAGTATCTTCAATGATTTTATTAATGTATGCTTCAGTTTTCATTTATCTCACTTTTTTGTTTAGTTTTCCTTATTCAAAGATAAAATTAGCTTTTATAATTTAAAAATGAAATTATTTAATACTTAATTAATCACTCTTTTTAAACAGAAAGAGTATATCATATTGGTAATTTGTTATTGATAATTTAAATCAAATGTTATGTTTTTGTCGTAATTATGAATAAATTCAGGATCATTCCAGTTATTGATATATTAAATTCTCAAGCTGTACACGCAATCAAAGGGGAACGTGAAAAATATAAACCATTGAAATCAGTTTTAATTAATGATAGCGACCCAATACGAATTGCATTAAAATTAAAAAATGAATATTTATTCAACGAATTTTACATTGCCGATTTGGATGCTATACTTCAAAGAAAGCCTAATATCACAATCCTTTCAAAAATTCTCGATATTCCTGGGGTTGAGGTCATGATTGACCCTGGAATAAAAACTGAAAAGAATGTATGGAATTATTTTAAACTTAATCTAAAATCGTTGATTTTAGGATTAGAAACATTAAGAGACCTGAAAGTCGTTACAGAGTGTTTAGAACTCTTTGACACTAATAAGATTGTAGTAAGCATCGATATGTACAACGAAGTAATTAAAACAAATATAAAGGAATTTAAAAATCAAGATATAATTGCAATTATTCGTAAAATTGAAGATTTAGGCGTAGTTAAAATAATTTTACTTGACCTCTTTAAAATTGGACAGAAAATTGGAGGGATTTCTGCGCTTTATTTAAAGATAAGAGAAGTATTTAGCGGTGAAATACTTGTTGGGGGTGGAATAAAAGACATCCAAGATATTAATGAATATAGAAGTAACAATTTCTCCGGGGTTCTGATTGGGACTGCTTTACACGATGGGTCTATAAAAATCGAAGAACTAAGAAGTTTTCTCAAAAGTTAATCGATAAAAATAACACCCGAGCCTGAAACATTTAAAGATTTCTTACATACGGGGCAAGCGTGCTTCACTCTAACCCAATCGGTTATGTGTTCCTTATGAGCCTTCGCTTCGCAAATTGGACAGCCCACCACTTCGTCAAATATCTCAATATTCTTTCCACACACCGCACACTTGGTTTTTGATACCGTAGAAATCCGTATAACTTCTTTTTTTATATCGAGCACAACATTATCTGTGTTTTCAGCTGTAGGATTAATTTGTTTCAATTCGGTCCGGGTATCGACACAAAAAATGGTTCCCTCGCTATCGTCTTTACGATTCCCAATCCAAACCACTTTACCCTTGAGATAACTAGATCCCTCGTTTTCTAACGAGAGACTTAACCTTCGATCTTCCATCACAAATGTTTGAATTACTTTAGTATATTTCAACCCATCTAAACTTGTGGATATTTGTTTAACAACTTCAAATGGTTCTCTGAACACTTCATTTGTTATGTCGACTTTCGTGATTTCTTTCGGGGACATAATAATTCATCGTTTTTTTGATATTTAATAATAATTATTTAATTTAAATTTTTATATCATTTTCTTCCTTTTACTTTTTTAATCAAATTTTAAATATCCTAAAATAAAAGAGAATTTATAGCTTGAAGTATAAAAGATCTAGTATTAGAACAAACTAGTTAGATAATTTGGTTGATTAAAATTAATTCAAATAATAAGTGATCGGTTATGCGAGAACGTATCAGATTGCTTATAAGCCCTAAATCAATAGAAGAAGCTAAAGTTGTAGTTCAACAAAAATATGTAGATTATATTGATTGTAAGAACCCTATTGAAGGTTCTTTAGGTGCTAATTTTCCGTGGATTATAAAGAAGATGAAGAGTTTAATATCTCCAAGTAGTTCTCAATTATTAAGTGCAACTATAGGGGACTTCCCAAATTTACCGGGATCAGCTTCTTTGGCCGCTCTAGGCGCTGCCGTATCCGGAGCTGATATTATTAAAATAGGGCTTAAAGAATCAACGACAGAAGAAGATTGCATATATTTAATGAAAAGTGTCGTGAAAGCTGTAAAAAATTATAATGAAAATATAAAAATTGTAGTGGCTGGATATGCAGACAGAATAAGGATGAACACATCACCAGATTTTTTATTACTCCCAAAAATAGCAGCCAAATCTGGAGCCGATATAGTGATGCTTGATACTTTCATCAAAGATAGAAAAGGTTTATTTGACTTTTTAAGCGTTGAACAATTAAAGCTTTTTAAAAATAAAGCAAAAAAACTCAATCTAGAAGTTGCTTTAGCGGGATATTTAATGAAAGACTCCCTCCCAATGGTAAAAAAAATAATGCCCGATATAATTGGCGTAAGGAGTATTGTATGTGAAGGATATGACAGGTATAATGGAATAATTAGAGGACATCTCATAGAAGAGTTAAGAGCTGAATTATATGCTTAAAACTTTTAAAAATAAATATTACGAATAACTCAATACTCTTATTTTTAGTTCATTTTAATAACATTAATTTGGTTACTTTGATGACTTGATATTATGTACGAAAAGGAACTAGGAATAATTGGTGTTGGTAAAATTGGTTCTGCTATTTTAAAAAGAATAATTTCTACTAATACGATTGAGAAGAACAAAATTATAATTTTTGATGTAGATAAAGAGAAATTACACAATTTATCAAAAGAATTGGATGTAGATTGTGCTAATAATAATACCGATTTAGTTAATTCATCTAAACATGTTTTAATTGCAGTTATCCCTCAAGTAATGGATCATGTTTTGAGAGAAATAGAAACTGCAATATCTGTACAGCACCTAATAATATCTATTGCAGCGGGAGTTTCTTTTACTCATATAACTAAAATTATTACTGAACCAGTATCATTGATACGAATTATGACGAACACTCCAGCCCTTGTAGGTGCAGCAGCTACAGTGATAGCTCATAATGAAAATGTCAAAGAATACCAACTAGAGTTCGTTAAAAAAATATTCAGTTCTGTAGGGATGGTAGTAGAATTGGAAGAAAGACATTTAGACGCGGTAACTGGTTTATCTGGAAGCGGTCCTGCTTATATATTTATAATTATTGAAGCTTTGGCCGATGGGGGTGTAAAAATGGGCTTACCTAGGGCTATTGCCCTAAAATTAGCTGCTCAAACTCTTTTAGGTTCTGCAAAACTTCTATTGGAAACAAACATACACCCCGCAGTACTGAAAGATATGGTAGCAACTCCAGGAGGAACGACTATTACTGCTATCCACGAACTTGAATCTGCAAAAATAAGAGCCACATTAATTAGAGCGGTAGAAGCTGCTACAATAAAATCCAAATCATTAAATTCAGCAAAAACAAATAATATTCGATAATTCATTTTATAAAACTTTTTATACAAGTAAAACTGTCTGGTTGAGCTGAAGTAGTACCTTAAATAGATGTTATGTAAACGAGCATCATATGCTTTCGTTTCTTTTTTCTTTAAACTTTATGGTCTGTTCATTATTAATTGTTAATGTAAATATTTTTATTTCAGGTTTATAAGTGTTATAGATTTCAAACACTTCCTTTTCTTTTCCTTTTTTGCAAAATGCATAAACTGAGCGACCTAATTGATTCATACTTGCCCCTATTATATCCAATTTACATAAATCCTTTATTAAATCGCTTACTTTCTCTAAATTTAAAACACTCATGATTTGTGTATTTTTTACAAATTGGAGCGAAACTTTAACAAAAGTACTATAATTAAGCTCTGACAATAATCCTCTCAAAGCAAGTTTACCAGCCTGCTTTATTTTTGAACTTAAAATATCGTCTGATAATATCGATTTGGTTTGTATCGTTCCAAAAGATCCACAAATAACTAAAAGATCATTTGGACTTTTTAAACGCTCGTGGTTACAAGGATAACCTGGCTCTTTTAAAACGCACAAACCTCGCCCTAATTGCCCACAAACAGTACCTAATCCCGTTTTATTAACAATCTCAGCAATGTGCGCTATCCTTCCGCTTTCTAAATTAGTCAAGTTTAGATTCAATAGTTTATTCAGTCCAAAGATCGTCCCCAATGCTCCTGAACCACTTGCTCCGTACCCACAGCCAACGGGTAAATCAAAAGAGTGTTCTATTTTTACATTAATAGAGTAATCAATCAGCTTTCTAATATACTCGA
Source organism: Promethearchaeota archaeon (assembly GCA_019894855.1). Classification (GTDB taxonomy): domain Archaea; phylum Asgardarchaeota; class Lokiarchaeia; order Sigyniarchaeales; family SOKP01; genus SOKP01. The sequence continues at coordinate 9,350 of JAGXNS010000048.1, read as the reverse complement.
ATATGAAATAAGTTGTTTCTGCTTTATGGTCTAATTTTTCTTCATTAATATAAATCGAGCACTGACTTTCCTCTTCTTTTTCGAGAATTTTACATGATACAACCGTTTCCCCTACCCCACTTACGTTAAACCCGGCTCCTCGAGAGCCAATTTTTTCCGGATTTTTAATTGGAATCCCGTTTTCTTTATCTACAATTTCAAAAAACCCCGAAATACGGTGGGGAACTTCAACGATAATTTTATTTGTATTACTTACCATACCCATTAAATATTTACTTGACCCAATTTAATTATATATTAATTAAAAAATAAAAGTCAATTATAGTTTATTATGACAAAGAATATTGTGATAAAGTTTGGGGGCTCTCTTCTGTTTTCTGAAGGGGGAACAATAAATTATGAGAAAATTACCGAATTTTGCGATTTAATAAAAAACGATAAAAATTACGATTCAATCGTTATCGTATGTGGCGGAGGAACCATCGCTAGACAATACATTAAAGCAATAAGAGAATTTACTGAGAATGAAATATTATGTGATATGATAGGAATTGATTTATCGCGAATAAACTCCCGATTAATAGTAGCTAACATGGAAGCGTTTGCTTATCCTCAGGTTCCAGAATCATTTGGAGAATTATCGAAAGCGATTATTACTAGTAAAATTGTAGTTATGGGAGGATTACAACCGGGGCAATCAACGACTTCTGTAGCTATTCAAGTAGCCGAATTTCTAAAAGCAGAGCGTTTAATAATCCTTACTGATGTTGATGGCATTTACGATAAAGATCCAAAAGTAGCTGATGACGCAAAATTATTGAGAGAACTTAATTACGATTCCCTTCAAAAAATTATTTTAGAAAAGTCCAAAGAGAACCAAGCTGCGGCTGGAGAATATAGGATTTTTGATGCAGTTTCTCTGCAGATATTAAAAAGAAGTAATGTGGTTGTATCGGTAATTTCAGGTTCGAACCTAGACCAGTTTAAAAAATTATGGAATAACGAAAAAGCGAATGTAGGCACAACAATCACGAAATAACTTTTTTTATGATAAAATATTAAAATTTAGCACATTTTTCTAACATAGTAATTTAAAACTTAACACGTGAGTAAAAAGAGAATGTCTCAATCTACTTGGAAAGACCAAATTAAAAAAAAATGGGGACCTCATAGCCATTGTCCTATTTGTGGAAAAGCAATGCCAACAGATAAGCAATTTTGTAGCCAAAACTGTCGAGATAATTACCACGGCACCCAAAAAAAGCAGAAAAAAAAAAGCAGAATTCAAATGATATTCATGTTTGGTATGATGGCGGTTGTTTTCGTATTCATGTTTCTTTTCACAGGGTAATAATCAAGCAAAATTGTGCATCCCTTTTCTATTTAACAATAGCTTGATAATTCGACAAATATCACTTTAGGATTGCAGGGATAGCCAAGCGGTCAACGGCGGTGGACACAATCGAGAGCACATAATTTGTTCTTGAGCCACACTCAAGATCCATTGACATAGGTCTACAGGGGTTCAAATCCCCTTCCCTGCATCTTTATTATTAACAAAATGAAACACGTAATTATATTTCTAAAATATTCATTACTTCATTTATTTCTGAGTAATTTCAATTAACGCTTCCTTCAGTAATTCTATTAAAGGTTTGGTAATCTTTTGATCTTCTTTGATGTGTTTTAAAAAAAGTAGCAGCAATACGGGCTCTTTGAGGTCGGAAGAAATCTTATCGACGATAATTTTACTTAAAATTTTACTTTGAATTCCAAATATTTGGTGAGACGCAGAAGAAGTTTTCATGTTCTCAATTAAAGAAGGGATTCCTAATGTTACGGTTCCGATACCCATACCTTCTTCATCGGAAATAAGTACTAAATAACTTTTCACTAATTTAAAAATAGAGACATATAAAAAATTATTATCAATTTGTTTCTGTTTTTCAATAAGTGGTTTCATTTTAAAATATCACCTTAAATTTAAAATAAAGTGTTTTAAATCCCAATTTCTTTAATGGCTTCATTTACTTCGTAATTCTTATGAACAACTAAATATAGTGCTTCTACAACTTTTGTAGGATCTTCTGCTTGAAACACATTTCTTCCGTACGCAACGCCTGCGCCGCCAACCTCTATGGATTGCTTAGTAACTTCTAAAAGCTCTTTCATACTTGCCTTTACACCTCCGGCTATAATAACAGGGGCCATACATCCTGTAACAACTTCTTTAAAAGAATCAGGATCTCCAGTCCAATTTGTTTTTACTAAGTCTGCTCCGAGTTCTGCAGCAACTCTTGCGGCGATTTTAACGACTTGAACATCGTACTCGTTATCTACATTTTCTCCACGAGGATACATCATTGCTAAAAGTGGCATCCCAAATTCTCTGCACTCGCGTGAAATGTTTCCCAAGATTTCTAGCATTTCTGGATCAGTTTTTGTTCCAATGTTAATATGTAAAGATACACCATCAGCACCCAACTTTACTGCCTCCAATACATTATTTACTAAGACTTTGTAATTTGATTCTGGGCTTAATGATGTCGATCCTGATAAGTGTAGTATCAATCCTATATCCGGACCGTATCCCCTATGCCCATAAAGTGGAATCCCAACATGTCCTAAAACCGCATTAGCGCCACCTAAGGCAATTTTATTAACCATTTCTCCTAAATTTCTTTCTATTCCTTTAATAGGTCCTAAGGTCAATCCATGATCCATAGGAACTATAATTGTTCTTTTTGTATCTCTATTAAATATTCTTTCTAACCTAATGCTTTTACCTATGTAACCAGAAATAGTTTATCACCAATAAATCAATGATTTTATAATTAAATTTAACTATAGAATATATATTATAATAGTTAGCATATTTTTAATTCTTTTAAATCAAACTCGTTATTAAAATTGAATGTTAGAATCTAAGGACGATCATTCGATTAAAGAAAATAATGGAAATATTAAATGCTATAATTGTGGTAGTAAAATTGCTAATGTCAATCTTAAAAAGTGCTTAAATTGTAATACCGTATTAAATCCAAACGATTTAAAGTGGAGAAACAGTTTTATTTATTTTATCAGCTTACTATGCTTAATTCCTATCCTAATAGCGATTGTTTCTAGTTTGCTATCCCAATCTTGATAGCTCTTGTGGTAACATATTTATTCGTAGTTATAGTTCAACAATTTAATAATTAGGGTTTGAATTTGAAACATATACAAATAAAATTATTCAGGAGAAAATACTACATCAGAAATCCGCTGCCTACGTATGTCAAAATCATGATCAAGATGAAGCGTAATACAATGTTGATCCTTCTTATGAGAATTACTATGAATGTAGCTTATTGGGACAACAGGTAAGTCAGATTTAATAATATATTTTTTAGGGATAGGTACCGGAATTATTTTTCTACATCGTTCGCAATTTACTAGAACAACTTTAATTTTATCTGATTCTAAGTTTTTCATTTGTTTTAAAAGATCAGCAGACAACCCTGGAGAATTAATCGTTAGTTTATTCTTCTTTTTTGGCGATTCTGGAATTAAAGGGACTCCTAATTCAACATCTTCTGCAGCTGAGAAATCTAAATCCGATTTATCACTCTTTTTCTTAATAATAGATTTTTTCGGATTTTTCTTTTTTTCTCTGGATAATTTGGGATTTGCCTTAGAAGTTTTATCTTTGATTACTGTAGGTTTTTTAATGTCTTTCCTTGGGTTTTCCAATTATATCACTATATTAGATATTCAATTTCTATAATAATATGATTCGTAAATCTTTTATATCTTTGTACATAAGCTCGTGAGCCCCTAGACTCCAAAAATCTGCCTAAGCTCAGAATATATTTTTGAAAGCTCTGATATGATAGAGGTGTTGTTTTGCTGAAGATAATAATTTATGTATCCTGAAAGACCCTCACTGTCTTTAATCCATTCTAAAAACGACTGAACCTCTCCCTTTAGTTGAGGATCTATGTTGGCTCCACCACTTGGCTTAACACTTCCACCGGCAGAGCCTAGTTGGGAACTTGGATCAACATAATTTTGTTTTGAACTTAGTTCTGAAAGAGCTCTTGATGTATCCATAGTAGCTCCCATAGGTTCACCATCGGGCTCGAGATAAATAATTATTTTATGTTCTTCGTCTTTCGCTCCAATAATGTGTCCCTCTCCTCGGATTGAAGTAGCAACTAGTCTCTCTGAGGTACACTGAAGAACTGAATATTTAACGCCTGAAAGTATTACGAATTGTGCGTTCATACTATTCCAGCTAGAGCTTACTTTACCTACTTCCGAACTAATATCCCAGTTGTCTGTTGTGTAAAGAATATTGTTGCTTCCTTGAATTACAGCAGCGGCAATAATACTTGGATCTTTTTGTATTAAATTGTAAACAACGGTAGCTGGATCAGATGGCATTTTTTTTTCCAATTTTTTCTATTAAAATATCCTATACAGATTTAATAATAATAATAGTATAAATATAATTAGAAAAATTGTATTAAAAATTTGTGCTTAATGGTCTATTCATCTTTTGATGCCTTAATATTGATTTTTCCAAACTTGGGTTTATGCTGAACTGTACTCCGATAAGTGTAAGAATTGTTCATAGAACTATTTGTGTTTTTGAATGTTAGTTTATTAAGCGAAAACATTTTATGCTCTAAGTCATTTTTCCTTTGTGCATTGAAGTGATCTTTTAAGGAACCTTCATCTCTAAACATTTTCCCACACACAGCACAACTGTAATATGTTTCTCCTAATAGACCCTTAGGTGTTTTAACAACATTTGGAAATTTTTTTTTCCCCCTTAATAATCCACGATCTTTCCGACAATTATGCCTTATTAATTTTCCATACGGGGGGTATTGAAAAAACATTTTACTTCCATGAGTACATTCCCAGTATAAAACATCAGCACCACACTTTTTACAAACCGTTTGAAAAGATCGAAGATAACAGTGTTTTCCGTGACTTTTATAAAAATGTCGCATTATATAATTAGAAATTTCTAACTTATTAAAATTTTTTGATGAAATGATATAATCTAATTTTGTAAAAGAGGATTTTTATTAACTGATAAATCCATAAAACGTAAACATTTAAATGTATGATTTTAATTATAGGAATTAAGGAATTGAACTTTATGTGGGTATAAGTAATTGGATCTTTCAATGCCTCAAAATAATTTAAATTTATGCCCAGAATGTGGGAATGCAAATCTAATTTCTGATAATGCAAGGGGCGAAATAGTCTGTAATGTATGTGGTTTAGTTTTAACACAAAAACTTATTGATTCCGGTCCAGAATGGCGAGCTTTTTCCTCAGAAGAAGCGAATAGAAAAGCTAGAGTAGGAGCACCAACAACATTGACGCTTCATGATAAAGGACTAAGTACTATGATTGGTTGGAAAAACAAAGACGCTTTTGGTAAGAGTATTAGTCCTAAAATGAAAGCTGAAGTCTACAGATTGAGAAAATGGCATGTTCGAACGAGAACTAACAAATCAATAGATAGGAATTTAGCCTACGCAATGAACGAGTTAGATCGATTTTCATCGCAATTGAGTGTGTCAAGAGAATTAAAAGAATCTGCAGCCCATATCTATAGAAAAATGGTCCATAAGAATCTTATACGTGGAAGATCAATTGAAGCAATGTTAATAGCATCTATTTATTTATCATGCAGATTAAATAATATACCTAAAACTCTTGATGATTTTACCGAGTTTGCGTTAGTTGATAAAAAAAAAATAGCTCGATGTTATAGGTTAATTTTAAGTGAATTGAAGGTAAATATTCAAGTTTCTTCACCGATTAATTTCATTCCTCGTTTTTGTGCTGAATTAAACCTTTCGGGTAGAACTCAAAACCGAGCTGCGGAATTATTAAAATTAGCTAAAAAATATCACTTAACCGCTGGAAAAGCACCAACAGGTTTAGCTGGGGCTGCATTATATGTAGCAGCAATACAAGAAGGAGAAAGGAGGACTCAGAAAGAAATTTCATTAGCTGCTGGTGTTACTGAAGCTACCATTAGGAATAGATATAAGGAAATAGTAAATCACTTAAGGTTTGACTTAAAACCCTAAAGAGCATTGAAAATGAGATAGCAATAAAATTGGTGTAAAATTAGCGAACTTTAATCCGTTTTATTACTTCAGGGCGTTTTTTGTATAATATCCGAAATCCACAGTGAGAACATTTTATCCCTGGAAGTGCGTTTAATTCTTTTTTAGAGACTTCTTTTCCACAGCTTTTTCGAGCACAAACATATTTCATAATTTTTAAAATTAATTAAAGTTAAAAAATTTTTCGCACATAATTAAAAATGCTGACAAAATTCCTTAAAATATAGAATTTGTTAATAAAATAAATAGGATTATATGTATAGTGACTTTCTCTTATCCTCAGTATCAACAAACTGAAATGTGTTTAAATCTTTTTCCAATTGGTCTCTCTTGTTTTGTAGATTTTTAGTTATATCCTCTATATTATCCAGTGAATATTTCTTTTTAATTGGTAAAGCAAACGATTTCTTAAGCATCTCCAAAAGTGTTATTGACGCCTTTAAATCAGTTATATCTTCATTCACCATAGCGATGTTATCAGTTTCTGCTAAAAGAACTATTCCGTCTAAATCAAAACGTGCTTTTGCTAGTGTAGGGATTAATCCATTAGCACCGATAATTACCCCTTTTTGAATCTTATTACAATTGGTTTTAGTCAGAAATTTTTGTAACAAATCTCGGTTTGTCGAACTTGCGTATATTTTTGGAATTTTTGTATCGATTTTACGACTATTTACTGGATATGCTCCTAAGGCTATTATCAATTTAACTTTACATTGAAATATAATTTCCGAAAGGAAATTTGAAATTCTATAGATACCTTTAGGCGTTAAACTCTGAGCGTCAGCAGTGATTAAAAAAATATCTCTTTTTTGTTCAGGATCTTTCCAAAATAAAATCTCTGCTTTAGGAGCGGATAGCATACTATCGTCCACTATAGCTCCCGCTGGATAATCATCAAATATAAAATCCATTAAGTTTTTAGCGTCTAATTGTCCTATTAAAGAATCAATAGCAAATTTTCCGACATCGGCTATTCCTGGCATGCCTAAAATACATATTGGATCATTAAAATCTTCCTCGTTAAAATCAAAATGTTTAATTATTCTTATCCCAGACTCTGTCATTTTTTTAGCTTAACTATTATTATTATATGATATAATAAGAGTCTTAATTATGTCTTTAAAATTAATGTGTTATCCTAATAGACACATAATTTACCGTAAAAGTAATACATTCATAATATCACAAAAATTTTATTTTCTAAAGTATCATTAAATATATCGGATTTAGTACCGACAATATTTAATTTTTTTTAATCATTTAGAAGTGACTGAGCTAAATTATGCATGTATGAAATGCGGGGCATGTTGCCACGAAATTGAATACAAAAAAAGAATCCCCTTGTATCCTGAAGAGGCGAATTTCTTAATCGAAATAGCCAAAAAACGAGGAATTGCTTTAAAGATTATAGAAGACTTAGTTTTTCCTGATATTTTAAATAAAAAAATTTTAATTGTGACATACAAAATATTATTCGAAAAAAAAATTAATGGATGCCCTTTCTATGATAAAAATTATGGTTGTACAGTTCACGATAAAAAACCCTTAGCATGTAAAGCATATCCTTTGGCTTTAAAACAAGTGGATGCTTTTAATTTTCAAATTAGCGTTGATCCTTTATGCCATTATGTAATTAAGCACTATGATCTAATAAAAAGTGCTAGTTTCTCAACTATGAAAGAAATTTTTAAAAACGAATATCCAAATGCACAAAACCACTTAATAAAAAATAAAAATTTAATGTTGAAAATTAAGCAACTTGAATTTGAAAAAAAAATTAAGATATCTAGACAAATAAGTTTAAAGGATTTTAATAAATATTTGAAAGAATGGGAAAGGGAAGAAGTAACTACGAATTAATAATTGATCCTATTATGAAAAAATTTATATCTTTACTCTCAGGTGGTTTGGATAGCCCAATCGCAGCATACTTAATGATTAAAAAAGGTTTTACTCCTGCTTTTCTCTCGTTTTTAACTTCAGATGATTACGAAGATTCTATGAAAAAAAAAGTTATAAAAATTGTAAAAATCTTGTCAAAGTTTACAAACGATGAATTGAAAATATATTTCATTAACCATGATAACAATTTAGATGTTTTTAAAGAATTTTGTGACCGAAAATTAACTTGTGTTTTATGTAAGCGATTAATGTTAAGAATAGCTAAGAAATTAGGAGAATTAAATCAAACTAATATAATAGTTACTGGTGACATTTTAGGAGAACAAGCAAGTCAAACTCTAGACAATTTATATGCCTATAACAACATTATCTCTGGTTGTGTAATGTTAAGACCGTTAATAGGATGCGATAAACAAGAAGTAATCGATTTAAACAAGCAAATAGGGTCCTATAACGCCTCTTCAGAATCCTCAGCAGGATGCACTTTTAACCCTCAATACCCTGAAACTCATGCGAAACTTGGCGAAGTCCTCAATTCAGAAAAAAAAGTAAATATTGAGGAGTTGATAATGAAATCGATTAAGAATGCTGAGATTTTAAAATTTTAAATCTAAATCATCAATAAATTCATTAAAATCATTATCTTCCCGTTCAGATTCTTTAAAATCAGGTAAGAATTCACAGATTACTTGAGCTAATAAATGTTTACAAAACGGTCTTCTTCTTTGAATCACTACGGCTTTATAAAAGTCTTGGCAAGAGCAGTATAATTTTGGATATATCAAATATTCGTCATTTTCTCCCAAAGCTATCCAAACAACTCTCCTCGAAGGGTTAAATGTATATTTTGTTATACCTCTTTTTATAACATTTAAAACTTTCTTAACTTTGTCAGGAAAATTGCTATCAATGAAATTCAACAATTCTTCATCAATAACGCCTTTCTTTTCAGCCATCAAAGATATATCAAATAATAAATCTTTTGACATTTGATTATCATATATTAATTATAATTGATAAATAAAAAGGATCTTTAGATTGAACCATATTTTATATTTTCCAACAAGATATTTCCCCGCTATTTCAGGTGCAGAATTTTACCTCCAATGCATAGCAGAAATTATGAATTCGAAATACAATTATACAGTTGATGTTTACACTTCCACAGCAATAGATTTTAAAGGATTAAGGCATGTTGAGGGTAAAATTATAAACCCTGGAGATAAATATTATGATCGCATTAACAATTTAAAAATTTCACGTTATCCAATAAATTACAATATAAGTATTGATGAAAAACTTCACACG
>JAGXNS010000047.1 GCA_019894855.1 Promethearchaeota archaeon | reverse complement strand
GGTAATGGTACGGCACGAACAAGCGGCGGGACATATGGCGGACGCTTGGGCGCGAGCTACGGGGAAACTAGGGGTTTGCTTAGGGACTGCAGGTCCGGGAGTTAGTCATCTTGTTCCAGCAGTGGCTGCAGCGTGGGCGGACTCAATCCCACTACTTGTTATTGGAGCACAGATAGCAAGGATGTTTGACGATACTGGTATTCTCCAAGGAGGTTTAGATCAAATGAAATTGATGGAACCAATTACAAAGGCACAAATATCTGTAGAAGAACCCTACGAAATACCAAAAGCAATACAGAGAGCTATTAAAATTGCAATGTCAGGTCGGAGAGGTCCCGTTTTTCTAGAGTTTCGAGAAACTGCTCTTGTAAGAAAAGCTTCTGAGGACGATGTTAAAAACATTTTAGAGCCTGAGCAATACAGACCCATGAATAGACCAGCAGGAAATCCAGATGCGATTAAGGCTGCGATAGAAATTTTAAAAACTGCAAAAAATCCATTGATCGTTGCGGGAGGAGGAGTTCACGCCTCAGATGCGTCTAACGAGCTTAAAAAATTATCTATAACATACAAAATACCTTGTGGAACAAGCATAAACGGTGTTGGTGCTATTGATATTCGTAGTGAAACATATGTTGGGTCATATTTAGTTGCAAACGCATATCGAAAGGCAGTATCGGAAGCAGATGTGGTTATTTCTTTCGGTGCTAAATGGGACTATACAATTCTTTTTGGAGCTCCACCCATTTGGAACCCAAACGCGAAAATTATTCAAAACGATATCGACCCAGAAATGATCGGTCGAAATAGAAAAGTTTCTGTTGCTATTATTGGCGATGCTAAGATCGTAATAAATCAGCTACTGGCAGAAATGGAACGATCGCTTCCTAAAGAAAAAATTTCTGAATGGTCTGAATGGAATTCTTATCTTTCAGATCTCAGAAAAAATGACGGTTTAGCAATTCAAAAATTGTTAAAATACGATAAGCTACCTATGAAACCTGAACGTTTTGCTTACGAGGTACTAGATTCAATAAAAGAAGATTCTCAACTTGTTATAGATGGAGGAGACATCGCCGTTTTTACTTTTGGGTTAATCAGTAATTTTCCTCGCGATCCAAGAACTCTTTATTTCCCATTAACAATGGGTCATTTAGGTACAGGTATTCCTTACGCTATAGGTGCTCAAATTGCGAATCCAGATAAACTGGTCGTTGTTATTAATGGAGATGGGAGTTTTATGTTCAATGTTCAGGAACTCGATACGCTTGTGCGCTTAAATTTACCCGTCATTATTGTTATTGCTAACAATTGCGCATGGGGCATGATTAAAAGCAAACAAAAAGGAGAATTTAAGAAACGATATTGTGATGTAGATTTACCGCCAACCAACTATGCAAAAATAGCTCAGGGGTTCGGGTGTTACGGCGAAAAAGTAGAAAATCCAGAGGATATTAAACCTGCTATCCAAAGAGCTATAGATTCTAAAAAACCCGCCGTTTTGGATGTAGATATCGCTTTTGAAACTCCCATTGCGATGAAGGTAATTGGAAATCTTAAAAAAAACCGTGGATTGTACGGTTAAAACACTTATATAATACTTTTTTAACCCTTTTTTAATTTTTAAAGATTTTTAAATAACATTTAATTCAATGTAGAATAAACCTAATCTAAAAAACGCCTATAAATTAAATTCCATAATTTTAAGAGGTAAAAAATTTTGTCAGAAAATATGTTTTTAGAAGGAAAAACAGCTCTGATTACTGGAGCAGGAAGTGGATTTGGTCAGAAAATGGCAATCGCTTTTGCCGCTAAAGGAGCAAATTTAGTTTTAAATGACATTAACGAATCTGGTCTAGAAGAAACACGCAATTTAGTTTTGAAGCAAAGTAATACTCAGATTCTCTTGATTAAAGCCGATGTTTCGAATTCTGAAGAGGTAAACGAAATGGCTAAAAAGACTTTTGAGACTTTTGATAATGTCTTTTTGCTCGTAAATAACGCTGGAATCGATGGAGGACTTTATACTGCTTTGAAAGCAAAAGAAGAAGTTTATGATAAAGTATTTGCAATTAATGTTAAAGGCCCATTAAATGTAACTAAGGCATTTTTTCGAAGAATGAAACGACAAAAGCAGTTTCAACCCATTTCAGGTAAAATAATTAACATTGCATCGGTTGCTGGAACCCCAAATGGAGCAAATCCAATGCTTGGCATTTATAGCGCAAGTAAGGCTGCTTTAATCGCGTTTACACGACTATTTGCGCTTGAATTAGGTCCAAGTAACATAACCGTGAACGCTATAAGTCCTGGAGTATTTCTTACCCCCATATACAACAACGATCCTAAATTAATTCGTCAATTTCTAGAAACAAGAAATGTTAAGATTCCAATTGATAGGATAGGTGAAGCAGAATGGGTAGCTGACTTAGCATTATTCTTAGCATCTCCTACAGCAGATTATATCACAGGTCAAAATCTTATTGTAGATGGTGGTATGTCAATTTCGATAAATAAGCTTTAAATGAAATATTTCTATTCAATAACTTTTCTTATATTATTCATTACTTAACATCTTTTTTCAATCATAATATCAAAAACTAGTTACTCTATATTATTATTCAACTTTACTTCAATTTTCGAATGAAATAAGCTAATATTTTTTCAGCAAAAATTGTGTTGTTTTAATATGCCTTTTTTGAATTGTTATTGTAATCTATTAGATCTTTAAAATATTGCTTATGGTGAAAGCAAACATGCCACACTGCCCAAATATTATTCCGTAAGTTTCTCATAATGAGAAAACATTTTTCTTCTTTCTTTTATGTTAAATCTGAGGGGAGCGTTTGTTCAGTCAATAAGTATTATGCAAAAAGCTTGAGTTTCAAATCTAAAACTATTAAATCTGATTTAGGTGAAAATGGTTTGACAATTTTGGATTTCAAAATTTCTTCTATATACCATCCACTTTTTTGTAAAATCGTACTTAAGTTTTCAATTCCTTTTTTGATTGGATTTGGTTTTTCGCAGAATTGATAGGAATGTATTATTCCGCTTGATTTTTTCATCAAAAAGCATGCAACATCAAGAAAATTAACAGATTGTTCTGGTAAATTCATTATAATTCTGTCGATTTTATGTTTTAAATAATTTCCTAATTTGCTATTAGGATTTAAGAGCGTTTTTACATCCATATTATGAGGTATTATCTTTCCTTTGATTTTGTTAATGTCAATATTTTTAATGAGGTATTTGTAGGCAGATGGGTTGACATCGAAGGCATAAATTTTCACATCATTATTTTTTGCAATTTGAATCGAGAATGGGCCAACTCCCGTAAACATATCTACAATTGTTTCCTGTTTTTTGAAACTACTTGAACTGACACGCTTTCTTTCAAATACTAACCGTGGGGTGAAATAAGTTTTTTTTACATCTAATTTAAATAAACAATCATTTTCTTTATGTATCGTTTCTGGATTGTCATCGCCATAAATAATTTTTAAATCTTTTAGTCTATATCTTCCCTTAACTTCGCTTAATTTCTCGTAAACCGTTTCTACTGATTTATTTATTCTTACCAACGCTTCAGCTACTTTTTTCTTATAAAATAAGATATTTTTCTCGGTAATTGTGTTTATTTGGTCGAATTCAACAATTGCAATCTTTCCAATAATATCGTAAGATTTGGGAATTAGTTCTAAAATATTTTCTGGTAATTCACCTACGAGAGCTTCTTCAATGGAGTGAAACTTATAATTTTCTTCAGCAACTCCCTCAGCGCTAACTATATCAAAATTTATTTGATTTGAAATCCCTCCAATTAACATTTTTACTTTTTCTGCATCATCTATTAGGGGAAAAAGCACATAAACACCCTCGTGTTTAACTTTCGTTCTTCTATCGAGGAATGTTTCATTATGCAATTTTTTTTTTAGTAACTTGAGGAATTTCTCGGCAGAATCTTGTTTAATCTTTACAAATTGCGTCTGTACTTTGTTACTTTTACCCATGTGAATCATTAACTTTAAAAATAATTGAAAATCGTTTCTTAGAATTGGTTAAATTCTTTATGATATTTCTGTCCAGTTCGTTTGAGGATTTAGAACATTTTATTAAAATCGTTCTATCGCATACAAAATCGCTTTTTCGAAAAACTATGTCTTTTTTGTTAATGAAAGTTAATCTTTTATCACCAAAACCGTAAAAAGAATCAACAACATCCCCTGCTTTTATAATCACCGTGATTTTTTCTTCCTTTGTGATTTTTTTCTTTAGGAGTGGATTTAGATCGTAGCAAGCTTTTGATGCCTCTATTCCTAATATGCACGTTCCATTTTTCGTAAGATAAGTATCCTTAGTTAATTCAATAGTCGTGGTATGAGTGCATTGAATTAGTGAGTGGCCTTTTGCGGTAATTATATCTAATAGAGTCATTTTCTATTTTTCCTTAAAAAAATGTAAAATATCTTTAATTTGACTAAATACAGAAAAATTTGATTTGTACGCTTTCCTTAAAATAATGTTCAATCCATGAATTAGATGATTTTCTGGAAATTGTATTAATTCTTCAAATTGGTTTAGATAGAAATCAGGAATTAGAAGTCCACATTTTTCATAAGTAGGCGAAAATTTATCTACAAACTTTTCTGCTGTTTCAATAGAATTTTGATAGCTACCATCATTTGTCCCATATGTGGGACTTGTTTCGCATTGCCCCATTGGAAAAGAATTAATTAGCTCGTACGGAATAATGCCGTAAATAATAGAGTAAAATGCTAAATGGATCTGGTCTCTTTTAATTAGCTCGTTGTTGTCGATCTCAGCTAACCATTTAATAACCATAGGAGATGTTTTACCCTTAACATCTAATTCAGGTAAAATGATAAAATATTTAACTTCTTTAGGCGGACGATAATTATTTAATAATTTCTGTTCATATCGATAAATTAAAGGTCTTTCTATGCTCTCTTTAGATGAGTAAAGTCTTCCATGGTTTTTATAAATTTTCTCATAAACTTCGAAGAGGGGTTTATTTCTTTTTATTAAACTTGCTGCTTTAACTAAATTAGGATGACTACGAATTCTTTGTTCAACTAATTCCCATAAATTCCCTTCTCTAATCGCTTGTCTAATAGTTTTCAATTCTGAGAACGATAAGTATAAATTGTGCTTAGCAATTAATTGGATCCTCAAATCCTCTTCGAACTTCATAAGTTCGCCGGGTGAATATTTTACACAGATTGGACAATGGCAAGGGAATTCGTTTAGTTCCTCAAGTTTCCTGGTACCTGTGGATAAGGTAAAATAGCGATTTTCCTTAGCAAACAAGATATACGCGGCCGAATCCATTAAATCACAACCGCACGCTACAGCTAATGAAAAATATTGTGGTAATCCTAGCCCAAACATGTGAATTGGTTTGTTAGGAATAACATGTCGTTTTACAGTTAATAGGATTTGTGTGGTAAGGTCAAATCTATAATTTAAAAATGCTTTTACAATTCCTCCTACTGCGTAGATCCCAAAATCTAATTTGCTCATTTCAATTGTGCTTTCTTTCAACAATTCGAAATGCGTTCCTCCGTGTAACGGTCCAAACCAATAGCAATCCTGCCGAGTTCTCCTTGAAATATTATCTTTTGCCCTCTCAATAGTGGTATTAACTTTTTCTTTTGCAACTTCGAAACTATCTTCTAGTTGTACTGGAATGTCTAAGATAACAGGGAAGTCTGAACCGATATCTTCTTGAAATCGTTCTATGGTGGTAGCATCAAGATCAAAAGAGTCTTTGTTATACATATATTGTTGAAACGCACCACTATCTGTTGCAATTATCCCATCGTAATTCAGATACTCATGGAGTCCTTTATGGAGAACCTGAGCTCTTAATTTTTCATTTTTATAGATAATGTATGCGTTGGTAAAAAGGCATTGTGCTCCGAATTTTTTTAGATTTTGTGGTGGGATAATATTTCTGGAGGGATGTACTACTGGAAATAGATTGGGAGTAATCATCTCTTTACCGTTCAAACTGATTCGCCCTAACCTTGCTAATGCATCAACATCTACTATTTCAAATTTCATGTTTATCCTCTTTTAATCCAGATTTACTAATCAAAAAATATCTGCAAACGATCCTCTTGAGATATTTTTTCTAACCAATCGATTTTTCCAATGATATATTTATTCAAATCTACTTTCCCTGTAAGAATTCCTATTATTGTTTTGGTAATTACATCTATACTATTGTTTGTAGTATCGATTTCCAGAATCGGTTTGTTCAATTGCTTATTCAAGAAATAATTTGCAGAGTTTCCTAAAATTTCAGACTGGACATTTTCTCTAATTTTTTCCTTCTTATAGCCCCTTTCCTTTAACCTGATACATAATTCATCAGGATCACATCTTAAAATTATAACATAATCTATATAATGGTTGGGTACAATGTCAGAAAAATGGCTCTCGATAATTAGAAATTCTAAATCTAGTTTGTTATAACTTTCTATTAACTGTTTTACAAAGCGAACCAACTTTTTTTCATTGATAACCGATGTTTCTCTATCTATGTCATATTTTATAATTAGCTTCTCTGAAATTGCTAATTCGTTTAAGCTAATTACTTTAGCTTTAAAGTTGTTTAATAGATTTTGCGAAACGGTTGTCTTTCCGGTTCCAGGAGTTCCAGAAACGATTAAAATTTTCATGTTTAAATAATTAGAATCATCGGTAAAATATAAAAATAGTAATCTAATAATGAAAAAAAACCTAAGATGAACCTCGTTTGAAGAAAAATATATACCAAGAGCATTCATTTAAGATACATTATAATGGGAAAGGGGGGCTTCGAACCCCCGACCTCACGGTTATCAGCCGTGCGCTATACCAGGCTAAGCCACTCTCCCGATAAAAAACTTAAAATTTCAACGCCTTCCGCAATTGTTTTAAAAATAAGTTTTTAATATCTCCTTAAATATTATTTATTTAAAAAAATTTTGTGTTGTTAAGCCTTAAATTTTAATAGAATAAAGAGAATATTTTTTTATATATGATAATTAAAAAGTGAACCAATTGCCTAAAATATTAAATTATTCAATTATTGGTTTAGAAGATTATCTTATCAGTTTTGAAAATTATTGTTCACCCTGTGAAATTCAAAAATTTTGTCAATACGGCAGGGCTGAGCCTTTTACGGTTGCGATTAATTGTAGCGATTTAAATAGAGCAAAAGAAACAATTAAATTTGATCAGCTCCAAAAATTGCAGAAAAAAGAAGATGTCTCAGTAACCTATGAGGAATTAGTGAAAAAAGTTAAAATAAACATTCAGAATATATTTAGCCAGATATGGAAGGATAAAGTTAAAGCACGAAAAGAAGAAATTAGATGTTTGAATTCAAAGAAAGTAGATTCAATGCTGGTTTCTCAGCAGGGCCAAGACTGGTGGCAAGATTTTAACGCTACTATAAAAGTAATAAATCGTGAATGCGAAAAAATACTTTAAACTCTTATTTACGCTTTCTAAAGATCATTATGCGCAGTTTGTTTTTTTTAAAAACTGAACGATGACTTTTAAAATGGGTAGCTTTTTTATATTCATTTTTAGATAAATATTTGATGAAAATTTTTTACTATACAAACTATGCACTCGATAGTCTTTTAGATCCCTTAGAAAAAATCTGTTCAGAATTTAATAGTTTTGCTCTGATTTTTTTTCAATATTTTAAGTATATATTTGTTATTGTCTTGATTGGTTGTGGAGTTTTAACCTTACTTAAAATGAGAGGTTATTATTTCAAATCAAGATCATTTTCTGCTAAAGGAGACTCAAATAAAAAAGATTTACTTATTAAACCGCGCTTAATTGTAGGAACTGTTTATATCTTTATAGGTTTTGGGATTCTTTTTAATTATCTTATATACTTTTTTATATGGTTTTTAGACCCCCTACCAGATCGCTTTATTTTTAATTTTATAAGTCTAATTGATATCGATCCCTTTAATCTAAATAGAATCACCGATATTTACTCTGCTATTTATCCGCATGAACAATCAATTTATTACATAGTTGCAATGCTTTCCTTTACCAATACAATTCATGTTACGGTTTCAATATGGTATCTTCTATATAAAGTTAGAAATCCTAGAGAATCTATAATTTGGTTGTTATCAACGGTGCCAGGAGGAATATTTTTTGGGTTTACAACATTTATGCCATTTATGCTTTAGGAAATCTCGGATGGTGTATAGTTTTGATCAAAAGATTTATATATTCAAGTTACATATAATTATTTTGCATTCAAGTAGTAAATCGATTTTCAGTCACACGAATAAAGATTTATTGAATTTTATTAAGATTTAGTGTTAGTTTACACGGGAAGTAATTTAGTTTTGTGAAGTTTAATTTCATAAAAGAGGTTTATAAAGTGGTAATAAAATCAGAAGTTAGTAACATATCAAGTTTATGTCCAGAATGTAAAGGTAAGACAATTCCAATTCACGAAAAAGGAGAAATTGTATGTCGTCAATGTGGTTTAGTTATAAGTGAAAGATTATTAGATATATCACATAGCGGTAAACGAGCATTCACAAAGCAGGAGAAAGATAGAAGAGAGAGGACGGGATCTCCTATTTCAATTCTATTACCTGATATGGGGTTAAGTACTGTTATTGACAAAAACAACATAAGAAGTCCTGATTTGAAAAGAGCTGCAAAATGGAATTCGCGTATGACGTGGGACAAAAGAAACATGTTAATTGCTACTACTGAACTGAAAAGAATCGGTAGCAATTTAAATTTGCCCAACCATATAAAAAAGGCAGCTATTAAATTATATATTGAAGCGTTTAAGAAAAAATTACTCCGTGGTAGGTCAATTAATGGTATGGTCGCTGCTTGCTTGTATTTTGCTTGTAGAGAACGAAAAATCCCTAGAACACTTCAAGAAATATTAGATCAAACTTCAGTTAATGCAAAAAATGTTAGGAGGTGTTATAGAACAATAATTAGAGAATTAAATTTAAAAGCACCCTCCACTAATCCTATTTCTCTCATTCCCAGGTTTGTCGCAGAACTAGGATTAGATGCTGAAACTGAACAAGTAACGATCAAGATTTTGCACTCTTTTATCTCAAAATATTCAACAAGTGGTAAGGATCCGAAGGGATTATGCGCAGGAGCATTATATTTAGTATGCAAAAAGAGAGACAAGAGGATTTCTCAAAAAGATATAGCAAATGTAGTAGGAGTAACCGAAGTTACTTTGCGTTCTAGGTATAAAGAATTGATTGATAAATTAAATATTGAAATATAATTTTTTTTTAATTTTCTCTTTGTAAAAGTAGTTTAACAAAATCAGGCAGAGTTAAGAGATAACTTTGTGCATTAGGCAGTTGTTCTTTAATTTTCATGAAGAGTTGAGAATAATGTTCTGCTCGATCTTTTTGTTTTAATACCTCGTTTCTCGATTGTTCCCTTATTGGCTCAACCGGAATTCCCCGCAATACTGATCTCGCGGGAATTGTTAAACCAGGAGGGACTTGGCTATTTTTTACAATGATAGACCCTTCTCCAATTGAACTTTCTTCATAAATAAGAGTCCCTTCCATAATTTGTATGTAATCTTCCATGAAGCAACCTAGAATGGTTACTCCTGATTCAATTATGCAATAACGCCCAATATTAATTGAACTTTTTTGAGATCTCGTAAACATCATCGCACCATTAAAAACTGTTGTATACTCACCGATATTAATTTTTGAGTTTTCAGCTCGAATTATAGAGCCGGGCCAAATAATTGCATTATCATTTACGGTAACATCGCCAATTAAAGTTGCTAGTGGAGATACGTAACAATTATCACTAATATTAGGGCTTCTTCCATTATATTCAAGTATTACCATTGTTCTTCAACTATGTTTTTATTATTTAGACTGAAAAAAAGGTAAAATTCAAACCATTTAAATTTAATTAAATTATCAAGTTAAATAATCTCTTTTCTTAATAATGAAAATCTACATCTTCATAAATTCTCGATTAATTAGAAGTTCATTTTAATTAAAAATATTTATAGGATCTCTTGATTCAAAGAAATAAAAATCATCATGAGGGAACTCTAAACTCAGAATGTTATGCATTTTTTTCAAAGCTATTGTATTACAGTTATAAAGCGATATTCCTATTAGGTTTAAACGGGATTCTTTAGCGTAACTAGCAATTTGATTATCAAAATACCCAGAGATATAACAATCACATTCGTTTTTTAATGCCTTTCTAAGATAATTTATATTTAATTTCTCTTCTCCTACAATACAAATTTTCTTAACTTCTGAATTTAATTCGCCTACGAATAAAACTTCTTCAACTTCTAGATTAGATTTAATCCTTTTAAGTAAATTATCCAAAGTCATAATTTTGTTGCTCTCTGTATAAGAATTTGGGACGCATATTCTACCTATAGGAACATAATCGCCCCTATTGTTTTTAACATTAAGGGTTTGATCCAATTTTAAATAGAGAGATTCCATAATAGTATCCGAAACACCTCCCTCAGCAGCTATGAAAGTTGAGTTTAAAATAAAAATCAACAAAGGGTATCTGGATAGTAAATTTAACTTATTTATTAATAACTGGTTAAAATTAGTGATAGGGTTATCATTGAAGTTGTTGAGAGAAATTATGAGGTTTATTTTATTCTTTACTGCATAATGAATTGATTCCAAGCTTAAATCAACCGTAAACAATATTTTTTTAATATATTTTTTACTGTTGATTTGTCCGTAATATAATCCATAGTATTCAGAATCAATTCTATAAATTTTTGGAGATAATTTGTTTTCAATTATTGATTTAATCTCATTAAAAAACATTCAAATCACAACCCACTTGGTAATCTTTGAGATTTAAATAAACTAAAAAAATTAAACGGCTGTCAAGGTTTTTTAAAGTTCATTATTTTTAATCATTATTAATATAATTATGGTAGGTGATGTAAGTTATTGTTGAGTAACGATGATTGCATATTTTGTAAAATAATTGTAAAAGAAATTCCCTCAAAAATTTTGTATCAAAATAAAGATACGATCGCATTTCTAGATATTTTTCCAATATCTCAAGGTCATACGATTGTTATACCTAAAAAACATTATACTAATCTAGAAACCATTCCGATAAATGAATTACATGAGGTTATGGTAACCGTTAAAATTGTATCTAACTTGATTTATAAAAATTTGAATATTGATGGATACAACATATTGCAGAATAACTATAAGGCCGCTGGTCAAGTAATTAATCACTTTCATATTCACATAATTCCTAGGAGTAGTGCAGATGGAAAATTTAAATTGGTAATCCCTAGAGAACAAGCAACTGAAGAAGAGCTTGACCAAACGCTAAAAATTATTAGCGATTCATAATATTATGTTTTTTAGTTTAGTTTAAAAGGCTTATTTTGCAATGTAAGGCAAATAAGGTCTTTTTGAGTATGAAGAAGAAATTCATTAAACAAAAAAAGAAGATAATTCTAAGCAAAATAAAAGCTTTCTTCTCAGACGAGTATGGTGGCAATCTAATAGAATATGCTCTACTAATTGGATTAGCGTTATTTATTTTCTTTATAATTGTCGGAGTTATGACTTCTTTACTAGACTGGCCTTTAGATTTAGCAAATAATTTTTGGGAAGACTTTGGTGCGATACTTAAAAACTAAATTCTTTAAATCAGGAAATTTGAGTTTTTAAATTGTGCAAACGAAAGAAGAACAGATAAATTTTATTCCTGATCTTTTATAACAAGGTTTTCTATGATCTTAATACCATATTTTTCAGTCCATATATGAATATTCTCCAAAACCAACTTTTTATCGACTTGAAGAAAATTTATAAAATCATCAAAAGGTATTTTATCAGCGCCTCTAAATAAATTCTTGATTCTTTTGTTAATTATTGCGTCATCAGGTGGGAATAATTCTCTTTTTTTTGCCTTCATTTTATCTATAACATCATCAAATCTACCGTAATCAAAAAAATGATCCACAATTCTGCTAATTACCGAAGCAGAAGTAGTTCCAAAAACCCCTACTAATTCTTTTACTTGATTCATACTAATTCGACTTAAAGTTACCGTTGTTCGTGCAGTTTCAGTCATTTTAATGTTGGGTTAGCTTTGTTTCACAAATATTAAATAATTTTGTCGCTTTTAAGTTTATGCTTATTGATGATAATAATGCATAAATAAGCATCTTTATATAAAACTTGGTACTATTATATAGTATAACAATACGCACTGTCTCTTAAGTGAAAATGTCGAAAAATTGTCGAATTAATTAATATAATAGAGAAAAATAAAATAAAAAATGGAGGAATAAATTATGGTAAATAAAGTTATAACCAACACCGATTTTAATTCAAAAGGGTATTTGACTCCAATTCAGAGTAATTTGATTAATAAATTACGAAATAATGGACCAACTACTCGTAAAGATTTAGTGAAAATATTAAATAACCCCCGAACTACCATCTATGATAATCTTTTAAAGTTACAAAAAAGAAAACTTATTGAAAAGTTTACAAGAAACAATGGAATGAGAGGTAGACCATTAGTTTTTTGGAAAGTAAAAGAGTAAATAACTATTTCTTTTTCTTCTTATTTTAAAATACAGGAATAGATTAATAAAAGACAATAACTCCTATATTTCCATTGCAGAAAAAAAATTAAACAAGTTAAAAAAAAATTAGTATATTATAATTAAACAAGCCCCAGTTTCAAATTATTTTTTCATATTTAAATTATATTATTAACATTTTAATTTTAACTTGATTTCTCTGAAGTTATAAATAATTTCCAATGGAAAAATAGGAGTAAATCAGATTAAGAAATATTTATATTCCAATTTTCTTATTTAGGAATGTAATAGTACTCGTTGATCCTTTTTTGATAAGTATCTTTTGTACTTCCTATCTTATTAACTCTAGGTCTTTTTGTTTCTTTCTCTCTTCTAAAGGTGATTCCCATCATTTTTAAAAATAGATTAAACCCATCTCTTAAATTTAAAGGGGCTAGCGCTCTTCCTTCTATACCTGGAGTTCCTTCAAACACTAAAATTGAGTCTGCTATAAAATCCTGCGTGATAATATCGTGTTCTACAACGAACGCTGACTTTTTTAATTCTTCTATTGATTTTCGCAATAACTGAGCAACTGTTAATCTCATTTCTATATCTAAAAAAGCAGATGGTTCGTCTAATAAATAGATATCTGCTTCAGTAGACAGACAGTCTGCAATTGTTACACGTTGTAATTCACCACCACTTAGTTCAGATATTTTTCTATCTTTAATATTGTCGAGTTTAAGGCTGTTTATTAATCGTTTTTTATACGATTGACTAAGATAAGAAGCCATCCTAATTTTCGTTAATGTGTCAGAAACTAATTTGGATTCATTTATTTTAATATATTGAGGTTTTAAAGAAATTTTTAGTTTATCTTCTTCAAAATTATCAATTTTATTAGCAATTAAATCAATAAATGTAGACTTTCCAATTCCATTGGGTCCTAGAATTCCTAGAATTTCGCCGGCATGGACTTCACTCCCCGTTATTGTCAAGTGAAAATCACCAAGAGTTTTTTCTAAATTTTCATACGAAAAAATACTCGCACCGGTATCAAATAAAGAATCAATGGGGGGTCTTTCGTGAAATTGAATGGGTTCATCCCTAAATCTTACATTTTCATCTTTAATATATCCATTCAAATAGATATTAATTCCTACTCTTACACCCTGCGGATGGGATATAATACCATACGCTCCAGGAACCCCATAGAATAAAGATATATAATCGCTTAAATAATCTAATATCGCTAAATCATGCTCTACAACTACTACAGTTTTATTGTCATCAGTGAGGCTTCTGATCAATTTCGCCATATTTATTCTTTCACTAACATCTAAGTAAGAACTAGGCTCATCAATAAGATATACATCAGCATCTTTCAAGTAAGCAGCAGCAATTGCTACTCTTTGAACCTCTCCTCCAGAGAGAACAGATAAATTTCTATCAAGAATCTCATTGAGATTTAATTCTTTAACGACATTATCTAAAAGATCATTTACATCATTCTTTTTTAGGAGATCATAGACTTTACCAACTACATGCTTAGGAATAAGGTTAATATTTTGAGGTTTATGAACAACGCTTAATTTTTTATTAAATAACTCTAAGAAATACTGTTGTAGTTCTGAACCCTTAAAAAATTTAATAATGGCGTCATTATCGGGAGTATCTTCATTAAATTTACCCAAATTCATTTTTAGATTTCCTGAAAGAATTGATAACATCGTACTTTTTCCAATTCCATTTTGACCAATTAACCCTAAAACTTTTCCTTTTTTAGGAATTGCCATTCGAAATAAAGAGAATTGATCGGGACCGTATCGATAAGTTATCTGATTTTTCAAGGGATCTGGTAAGTTAATAATGCTTATCGCATTGAATGGACACTTCTTTATACAGATACCGCATCCAGTGCAAAGACTTTCAGTAATTTCAACAGACTTCCCATTAGAGCTTAATACTATTGTTTCATCTCCTGTTCTTACCTTAGGGCAGTATTTTATACATGGTTTTTCACCATATGGACTACATTTATCAGGCTTGCAACGATCTTTATTAAGTACGGCGATTCTCAAGACTATTACACCACTATTAAAAATGAAAAATGATAAATAATTTTTATGCTTTACTCAGTTAAGGTTTTGTTAAGTAGTGAAAATAATTGATAAATAAAGTGTTCACTCACTGGCTAGAAGAGACAGTGGAAAAAATATCTAAAAGAAATTTAACAGAATTTACTTTTTCCACCGGTAAAACACCCTCAGGACATATACACATAGGAATTTTAAGAGAAATAATCATTTGCGATGCTTTAAGGAGAATTTTTGAGAAAAAAGGATCTAAAGTCTCTTTCTATTTATTCATGGACGATTTTGATGCTGCTAAAAGATTTCCATATTATATAGATACAGAATATCAAAAGAAATATATAGGTAAGCCCTTTGCGCTTATACCCTGTCCCTTTGACGATTGTGGATGCGAAAGCTACGCTCGTCATTTTGGAAATGAATTAATTTCAACATTCGAATACTTTGGGATAAAAAATAAAATTATCTGGACATATGATTTGTATCAAAAAAGAGAAATGCAAGAAAAAATAAGAATTGCTCTTGAGAATACTGATAAAATTAAAGAAATATTAAAAAAATATATATTTCCAACACTGGATAACGATCGAAAACAGTTATTTATTGATATGCAAAAAACTTGGATACCCGCAATGGTTATCTGTGATGAATGCAATAAAATACAGTATAAAGCCACGGACGGAACCATTCGGCCAAATAGAGTCATTAAGTATCTAAAAAAAGAACGAGAGGTGTTGTACGAATGCCCTGGATGTGGTCATAAAGGAAAAAAATCTATTTTCAGTGGTAAACTAAAATTAAATTGGAGAGTCGATTGGCCTGCAAAATGGGCCTTATTTAATGCAACATGTGAACCTGCTGGTAAAGATCATAGCGTAAAAGGAGGGGCATATGACACGGGGATAGAAATTTGTCAAAAAGTTTATGATTATGAAGGGCCAATTAAACTTCCCTATGAATGGTTAAGATTAGGAGATAAAGATATGAAGACATCTAAAGGTATTGTTTTTACTCCTAAACAATATATGGAATTAGCCGATCCAGAAATCTACCGTATGTTGATATTGAGAACAAATCCAATGAAACACATTTCTCTGAGGTTGGAAGAAATCCCTCAATATCAGGACTACTACGAAAATATGGAAAATATTTTTTATGGGGTAGAAGAACCTGAATCCAAGGAAGAATACGATTTTTACAAATACCTATATCCTTTGACCAATGTTATTAATGTTTCAGAGTTTAAACCAATCAGAATTCCTTTAAAACTATTAACTTTCCTTTCTCAAATGCAGAATATTTTGAGTTTAGATAAATTATATGAAAAAGCAATTTCAACTTTAAGAGTTAATAATAACGAAAAAACGATTTTAATCGAAGAATTTAAAGTTTTATTAAAAAGAACAGAAAAATGGGTTAAAGAAATCGAAAATAAATTAACTAAAATAACGGATCACAAAATAAAAAGAAATATTCAGAATAAAATCGAAATTTTTACAATTCCTAAAACAATTGACAAAAAACTCATCAATAATTTATCCGATGATCAAATTAACGGCTTGAAAAAATTCCGAGAATATTTAGCTGACAACGACGATCTCGATGCCGATTCGATACAAAATAAAATATTTACTATAGCCAAAAAGGAATTAGAAATTCCACCTAAGAAGTTATTTGAAGCTTTTTATCTCGTCCTTTTAGGTTCGAAATCTGGGCCAAGATTAGGACCTTTTATTCAAATGTTAGACAAAACATGGTTGATGGATAGACTAAATCAATTATTATAATAAATATTTAAAAAGAAATCTTCAACCAGATTCTTCAGATTTTTGTTTCTTATTTTTAAATTTGTACCATTTCTTCCCTTTCTTTTCTTGTAGAGTAGTATAGCATTCAGAACAATAAGTGAGACCCTCTTCAATCATTTTATCACATTTCTTACAGTGTTTATGAGGATAAATATATTCAACTGATTGTTTTTTGTATCTTTCGTATTTACTCAATATAAATCTCCAATGTTGTAATAATTATTTATATAGTCGATAAATTATAACTTTTTCACTCCGGGAACTATTTTAATTTTAAAAAATTGAGCATTCTTTAATCGATCCCTAGCTTCTAAGGGGTACTCTGGAAAGAGAGATAGGTAATATTCCTCGTTGGTAATAATTTTATTCAATTCCTCCTTCCAGCTCAATAGAACAGCATCAATTCTATCCGGTTTTACGAGAGCAAATATCGATCCACCACCACCAGCTCCTGTTAATTTTGCAGCAAAAACATCTGAGTTGTACTCAATTAGACGTATCAGAATATTATTAAACAACCCAATTCCATGCAAAAACCCAACATGTCTCATCAAATTATTCATAATGGCTGTGTTTTCCTTGAAATAATCTCCTAATTGTTTCCAATCATGTCTCATCAAAGCAAAACGTGATTTCCAAGAAATCTCTGCAAGATTTTGATAACCCTTTATAATTATGGGATCCCCATTCAAATAACATCTCCTTAATTTTTCATGAACAACTCCACTTTCATGAGTTACGCCTGAAAAACAAATAATTATTGGTAAAGTTTTTATATTGTATGTTAAATCGATCCTATCGTATATCGCTAAAGGTTCCAACGAAATTTTCTTATGAAAAACTTTTCCAAAGTAGGAGCAAAATCCTAACCCACCTCTCGCTATTACATATCGATCTCCATACCCCGCAGTTATTTTGAGATCATGGTCTTCTACCT
>JAGXNS010000046.1 GCA_019894855.1 Promethearchaeota archaeon | reverse complement strand
ATATCAACAGTCTTAAAACTAATAGCAGCGATATGCATGATAGTCGCTGTTATAGCTTTAGTGGGCATGTTTAGCGATTTTGCGGAATTTGGAGCTTATGTACAACAATTAAAAGAACAAATTCAGATGATGTATCCGTTCACTTGGGAACAATATTGGAACGATCCTTTAGTTCAAAATACGATTTCCGATGGATATGCCCAATTAGCCCGAGACCCGTTAATGTTAGCAATCCCTATGATTATAATTGGTATTGTTTTAATCGTAGGAAGTAGTGTTGTTGCAAAAAGGGCAAAGGGGTTAAGTAGGATAACCCAAGTCAAACCGATAACGGCGAGTGAACCAATCAAGAGGAGTATGGATGAGCAGTTAGAACCGATAACACAATAACTAAATCTTAACCTGGGAGTAAGGATTTATTACTTCCTCCTGTTTCTTTTTATTTATTTTCGATTTAAAAGAAGGAGATCAGAGAGCTCATCGAAGCTGGAAAGGTTAAATCAGTAGTTGATAAGGTTTATCAATTAAGTCAGGTTGCCGACGCTCATAGATACTATGAATCAGGTCAGAAAAAAGGTAAAATAGGGATTTCTTTGCTAGACTAACCAGGGTAATTTTACATTAATATTGAAATCTATTTTGCTTCATCAATATTCACTTCAACTTTTTCCAGTTCTTCCTTATTATCGTTATTATTAAATCGTATGTGAGCCATCCACCAGAATATAATTGTAATTACCATTCCCAATATAGCGCAATAAAGAAATAAGTTCGCTATGCCGAATAATTCTGCTAATGGTCCAGATATAATTGCTCCAATTGGTGAAATTGCCATCGAAACAGCAAAATCAATAGATGAAATTCTTCCCATTTTATCGGCTGGTACTTTTATTTGTATAGTAGTCAAAGATATTGTATTAAGAATAGGTATCATTATACCTAAAATCGCAGCACCGATTCCCATTTGTAAAAAGAATCCATGAGGAGAAATAGCGACAATCGCATATGCCAACATTAAGGTAAATTCTCCAACAAAATAAATAGAAACACCGCGTTTCCATTCTTTCTTAAATGAAGCAATTAATGCGCCTAAAATCATACCACCGTTCATAAAGGCTAAAACAAAAGCTAATTCTGAGGCGGTTCCAGAATGATCGAATCTAACAAAATAGGGCATTAAGATACCAAAGGGTCTCCACAGAAAGTTGACAAACATTGCTACTAATAGCATCATTAAAACAACTGGAATCGATTTTAACGTACGAAAACCAACTTTAAAATCTTCTAGAAACGAATTTTTTTTATCTGGCTTAGTTACTGCCTTAATTGAGGGTATAGTAATTAAGAGCAATGGAATGACCGCTATTAGAAATGTGATTGGGTCTACCCAAAGTATTATTTTAATTGGAATAAATGATAATAGCATAGCAGCAATTATTGGTCCTATGGTTTGAAGAAAACTTGAAAACAGAAAACTAACGCCATTCAATCTACTTAACTTATCTTTCGGTACCATCGTAGGAATTATAGCATTTAAGGTTGGAATGTGAAAGCCTTGAAAAAGTCCCAATAACCCGTTAATAGCAATTATCAAAACTGGATTTGCCATTTCAAAATTAAATAATAACATTACTATAAACGTAATAAATGCCTGTAAAGAATCTACTGTTATAATTATTTTTTTACGGCTCAATTTATCCGCTAATACGCCCGCAATAGGAATTATAAGTGTCATTGGTAAAATATATATAAAACTCGCTATAGAAAGAATTAAAATACTTCCCGTTGTAATTGTTATCCACCAAATTATTACAAAATGTGTGATTGATGACCCTAATATTGAAAATAGTTGCCCTATCCAAAAAAAGAGATAATTTTTGAAAGTTTGTTGATTTGCTAAATTTTCTGTAATGATATTCACCTTCTAATTCATTTAATTATAAATATATCCCACGAGAGTTGTTAATTGTAGTCTTTTTTCATTCATTCGGAATTATTAAAATTTAATGATTTAAATATTCCACACTTTAGAAGTGCTTCTATCAAAATATAAAAAAAATTATTATTTAATTAGTCTTTTTTTTCTTATGTTTCTTTCTAAATCATCGGGTTCAATTGTCATTTTTTGACCACTTAATAGGGCTGAAACACCGATTTGCTTTTCGCAATCTTCGCAATGACAACTTGGAGTATAATTTTCGGGTTCTTCGTAGGTTGTTATAACTCCTTCGAAATTCCTTAAGACAACTCTGCTGTTTCCTTGAGAAATGGTATAATCAGGCATTACGGGAATTTTCCCTCCTCCACCCGGAGCATCAACAACAAATGTGGGAACACATAAGCCAGAAGTATGTCCTCTTAAACCCTCGATAATTTCAATTCCTTGCGCAACGCTTGTCCTGAAATGCCCTAATCCTACGGATAAATCGCATTGGTAAATGTAATACGGACGAACTCTAATTTTTACTAGTTCTTGAACTAACTTTTTCATAACATGGATACAATCATTTACACCTCTTAATAGTACTGATTGGTTTCCGAGAGGGATACCAGCATTTGCTAGCATTTCACACGCTCTCTTAGAGTCTTCAGTGATTTCGTTCGGATGGTTGAAGTGAGTGTTAAACCATATGGGGTGATATTGTTTAAGCATCTCGCATAATTCAGGAGTAATTCTTTGTGGCATAACAACCGGACTTCTAGAACCTAACCGAACGATTTCCACATGCGAAATTTCCTTTAACCTTATCAGGATGTCCTCTAATAATTTATCTGAGATAAGCATCGCATCCCCTCCAGATAACAAGACATCTCTAATTGAAGATGTTTCCTGGATATAATCTATACATTTATCTATCTGATCCTTTGGAGGTGCTTTATCGTGATGACCAGCAAACCTCCTTCGAGTACAATGCCTGCAGTACATAGAACAGTTTTCCGTAATTAAAAATAATACTCGATCGGGATATCTATGAGTTAACCCGGGGGTTGGACTATCAACATCTTCGTGAAGCGGATCTATCAAATCAGCAGTAGATTTATGGAGTTCATGAATTGTAGGGATTGCTTGTTTGCGAATTGGATCGTAAGGATCGTGAGGATCGATTAAAGATAAATAATAAGGGGTGATAGCCATTCTCATCTTTTCCAAAATACTGGGATCATCCTCTTCCTTGGTTAAAGGAATGAATTCTTTGAGGTCTTCGAGAGTAGTAATCCTATTTCTAAATTGCCATCTCCAGTTATTCCAATCTTCGTCGCTTACTTTCCCAAATAGTTCCATTCGCCTATTTACTTTCATGATAGTTTCCAGAAATCTTAATTTATTATCGTAACTAATTTTTTTTATTTGTTAAAGTTTAGGAGTTTGAGAGAGAAATATTCTAAGGTTCATGTTCGTCTCGTATCTCACAAGATTTAATTTAAAATAAAATTTAATGTATTTAATATCTCTCACTGAAAAATACTTGTTATGATTGACATGGACGTACATGAACGCATAATTAAAACACTAGAACACGAAGAACCCGATCGTGTTCCCACCTTGGCACAATTCTTCGATTACCCATTCACTAAAAAAGTGGTAGAAAAAATGGGTATTGATGAAAGTAAACATCTTTCTAAGCATATTATGTATGAGGCAGCAATCCACATGGGATTTGATTCAATTTGGTATCACTACGATAGAATTAGAACGCACTCTCATAAAAAACCTAAAGTTCCAAAAGAAATTTTAAAAGAATATAATATAAAATCCGATGGCGTCACCGAATGGGCTCAATATTACGAAGGTGAATGGTATCGGGATGGAGTTTTAAAGACACCAGAATTACTGAAAGAATGGATCGCTTATATCAATACATGGGAACCTGCTGGAGATATTCACTTTAAATCTTTTAAAAAGATTTGGGACAGTTATCTTCAAAAAGGTTTGGTTACAATTCCAACTGGAGGTTCTGTTGCGTTCGCGTCTTGGTCAATGATAGGGATAAACAAGTTTGCATATATGATCCGGAAACACTTTAATTTAGTTAAAGAACTAGCTAAAGCTTTAGGGCGAATTACAAAAGAATTACAAAACTGTTTTTTTGAAAAAGGAATTGATTTGGTATTTATTTGCGATGATTGGGCGCTAAAGGGAAGCACGATTTATAATCCTAAGTATTGGAATGAAATAGTAACTCCAGTTTATAAAGAACTCGCTAAAAATGCTCATAAACAAGGTGCTAGATTACTCATTCATTCAGATGGAGATGTTTCAGAAACAATTCCATATCTTATTAATTCTGGGGTAGATGGAATTGATCCTTTGGAGTACGAATCGGGAATGAGGTTAAAACCCCTCAAAGAAGAATACGGTGCGGATATCTGTCTAATTGGTAATATTTCTGCTACTTATGTTTTGACATATGGAACTATAGAGGATACAATTGAAGCGACTAAGCAAGCTATACAAGATGCGGCTAAAGGTGGAGGATTCATCTTAGGTGCTGGTTCAGATATTTTAAGTACGTGTAAATATGAAAATGTTAAAGCAATGATTGATACTGTTAAGAAGTATGGATCTTATCCTATTCGAAGATTGATTGAAAAATAATGATATCACTATTTTACAAATTTTTCTTCAAAAATTTTCCTGAGAGTTTTGGATTCTCGTAATAAATCTAAGGTGATTTGTGCGTGATTTTTGGTATACCCATTGCCTATAATCATCATTACATCTTTACCTATTCCTTCAGCTCCCAAAGCTGCTTTAGTAAAGCTGGTGGCCATTGAAAAGAAATATACGATACCATTATCTCTCACGGGAAGGATAGAAGATAATTCTGAGTTTGGGATGCTCAAGCAATTAATGGTTATATCTACTTCACTCCCCCCATTAGCCTTTAGAGTTTCTTCTAAGATATTTATCGGATTTAATACATCTGCAACAATAACTTCGTGGCAAAATTCGGTTTCTCTAAGAAACCCAGCTCGAGTCTCGTTTCTAGCTTGTCCTATAACTTTTCCTCTATTTCCAACCATTTTTTTGGCCATGTACGAACACATAAGTCCAGATTTGCCCGTTGCACCAAGAATTAGAACATTATTGCCTTCTTTCACTAGGTTCTTTACTTGTGCGGGAGCTCCAGCAACATCGAGTGCTGCTAACGCTAGAGTTGCTTCCATATCTCCAGGCAATTTTGCGTAAATTCCGCTTTCAAAAAGTATAGCTTTTCCCTCAATTTCAACTCGATCTATATCTGGATTAATGTCTAATATTTTTTCAATTTTGAGAGGAGTTAACGAGAGAGAGACTAGTGATGCAATTCTATCTCCTATCTGTAATTCAATTTTATCTTTTAGGTCAGTACCTATCTTTTCTACTTTTCCTATTAGCATTCCACCTGAACCAGTAACTGGATTTTGCATTTTTCCCCGCTCTTGAACAATTTCCAAGATTTTAGATTTTATTTTTTCGACATCTCCTCCCGCTTCTTCCTTTAATTGAGTAAAGCTTGCGGAATCGATGTTCAAATAATCAACATTTATTAATATTTCATTATCGAATATAGTCGTATCATTCGAAATTTTAAACGCGGGTTGAGGAAGCGTACCTTTAGGCTCAATAACTCTGTGAGTTCCATATTTATTTCCTTTTACCATATGACCTACACCATCTATTTCTTAGAGAAATAATATTACAATATCTGATCTTACTTAAGATTCTAATGAATTATAAATTTTTCAAAATAGTTAATTTGAATTGAAAATTAGAAATAAGATTTATAATTCCACGAGAATACACAATTACTAATCAACAATAGAAAAAACTTATCGCAAGTGCATTTATGTTAAAATTTGAGTTAAATATTGGCAAAATTAAATCATCGTATGAAAATCAGTTAAAAATCGAGGAGGATTTTATTATTAACTATGCAAAGAGAATAAATTATTTTGGTAGCGTAGTCGTGAGTAATATTGAGTCTCACAACCTTTTAAAAGGGATTTGCGACGTTGCTGAATGCGATCTAGTGATGAATTCGCCTAAATTAGAAACGATACAGGCAGTTCTGCGAAAGGGCGTGAAAAAAGTTATTATTCCTGTAGAAAAAATCGAAGATATCGGACAAAAAGTATCAAAAAATATCATCATAGCAAGAATTACGCTGCGAAAAACATCGCTCCTTAATAACAATTTAATTGATCTGAAAGCGGAATTAAAAGAAGAAGTTAACCGTGTGGTTTCCTACTGCTCAGAAATCTTAATTGATTATGATGAAGATTTAACTCTTGATGAAAGTACCGTTCTTGCAGTAATAGACTATATATCTGAGTTTATTGATTATCCATTAACTTTTCTTGATACTAATTATAAATATACTGAATTACTAGAAAAAAAGGGAGTAAATCCATTCATTTATTCATCTGAGATGCTTGAAGAGAAAGAAATGCTTAAAATCTTTACACATGCTTTAGATTTTCAGAAACTCGAGGGTTTAATCCCCACTATCGTTCAAGATGAACACAATCAGATTTTAATGCTTGCTTTTTCCACTCAAGACTCTCTAACTCAAGCCCTAATTCAAAAGAAAGGAATTTATTATAGTCGTTCTCGAAAATCAATTTGGATTAAAGGAGAAACATCCGGAAATTATCAGATGCTAAATAACATAAGATATGATTGCGATCAAGATGCGTTATTATTTAATGTTCGTCAGGAGGGAGTTGCATGTCACTTACAGAGATATTCTTGTTTTGGCAATAAAGAGTTTGAATTATCAGATTTATATGAGATCATTCAAGATAGAATTTTAAATCCAGTACTTAATTCATATACTAGCAAAATTTCCAAAGACGAGCGATTAATTATCGAAAAAATAAAAGAAGAAAGTAATGAAGTCATTAATTACACTAACGATGAAAATTTAAGCTGGGAAATAGCAGACTTATTATATTTTGTTTTGGTTTTAATGGTTAAAAAAGGAATTAAACTTAAAGATATTTTAAACGAGTTGTGGAGTAGAAGAAATTATGGAAACTAAAAATATGAAAGAAAAATCAAATTCGCAATTAATACGAATGGGAATTCCCTCAAAAGGTCGCATGGCTTCTGAAACCCAAGATTTTCTCAATTCGTGTGGTTTTAAAATAAGGAGAAATAGGCAACAATATATTGGATGGTTAGAAGGATTCCCAAATATGCAAATAGTATTTCAGCGGCAAAAAGATATCATTAATGGCGTATTTAATGGGAATTTAGCATATGGAATTGTTGGTTTAGATATATTAACTGAATTAACTCTGGAAGATCCTAATAAAATTGTTATTATTCACGGAGATTTAAGATTTGGAAATTGTACTTTAGAAGTTTCAATACCTGAAAATTGGAAAGAAAACTCAGTGAAAGATTTGAAACAACGCAAACAAATTTTACGGATTGCTTCTAAATTCCCTTTATTAACAAAGGAGTTTTTTAATAGGCACGAACTCGATTTTGAATTAATTAACGCAGAAGGAACTATAGAAGTTGCTCCTACGTTAGGATATTCCGATATAATTGTTGAGTTAGTCTCCACAGGACAAACACTTAAAGATAATCGGTTAAAGAGGTTGCAGGACGGTTGTATTCTTCAATCTCAAGCGTGTTTTATAGCAAATCGAAAAATCTTAAAAGAAAATCAAGATGTTTTGGATATTTCTCTAACTTTTCTAGAATACTTTGAAGCAACTATACGAGCTAAAGACTATGTCTCTGTATTTATAAACATACGGGGAAAAGATCCTGAAAATATTGCTAAAAAAATGTTTAGTAAGGAAAGTCTAAAGGGACTCCAAGGTCCAACGATCTCGCCTGTTATTTCTTCGCAAGGGGGAGATTGGTTTGCTGTTCATATAATTGTCGAAAAAAAGAAATTAACAGAAACTATAAGAGCACTAAGAGAAATTGGAGGAAGTGGAGTTGTTGTTAGTCCGACTTTATATATTTTTGAGGAAGAACCAAAACGTTATAAAGAATTATTAAAGAATCTGGAGGAAAAATGACAATTCCAATTTATTCTTTAGAGGAAGCAAAAAAATCAATATTAATACGCAAATCAATTGTTAGTACCCCAGTATCACCTCAAATTAACAATCAAATCGTTAAAATTTTTGGTAAGTCTTTAACGCCACAAGAAGTTGTTAAGCGAATTATTAACGATGTAATTAAAAAAGGCGATTTAGCTCTTATTGAATGGACTAAGAAATTAGATAAAACCGATATATCTAATTCAATAGAAATTAAAATAGATCAAATGGAAACTGCATTAGAATCTATCGACGCGAAGATTAAAGAAGTTTTAATTAAAACTATAGATAGAATATTAGCGTTTCACAGAAAACAACCCATATCTTCTTGGACTACGAATGATTTAGGAGGTAGTTTAGGACAAATAATAACTCCCATCCAGAGAGTGGGATTTTACGTGCCTGGAGGTTCTGCTCCGCTTCCTTCGACTATCATTCATAGTGTCTGTCCTGCAATTGTTGCAGGCGTTGAAGAGATAGTGATAGTGAGCCCGCCTCCAATTTCCCCCATAATATTAGCGACATGTAATTTAATGCGTGATTTTAACGTAAAACTTAAAGTTTTTCGGATAGGAGGAGTTCAAGCAATTGCAGCTCTTGCGTTTGGTACAGATTCAGTTCCAAAAGTCAATAAAATTGTTGGTCCAGGTAATATTTTTGTAACTTTAGCCAAGCGAGAAGTATATGGGATTGTAGGAATTGATGGTATCGCAGGTCCGACTGAAGCGGTTATTTTAGCTGACGGATCAGCAGACCCTGATTTACTCGCATCTGATTTACTCGCTCAAGCCGAGCATGATTATTTATCAATTCCAATTTTACTAACAACAAGTCCAGATCTAGCAGATAAAGTTAAGAATTCGATTGAAAAACAAATACTCAAATTATCGCGGGTTGAAATTGCACAATACGCGATTGAAAATAATGGTGGAATTATATTAGTTACTACCATTAAGGAAGCAATATCAGTGATTAACGATTTTGCCCCAGAACACTTATCTATTATAACTAAAAACACACAAGAGATTTTACCGCAAATTAAAAATGCTGGAGGTATTTTCCTGGGCGAATCTTCTTGCGAAGTAATGGGCGATTATGTTGCTGGTCCCAGTCATGTAATGCCAACGGGTGGTGCAGCAAAATTTTCTTCGCCATTATCAATATTAGATTTTCTCAAAATTACTAGTCTTATTGCTTTAGATACGAAAACTGTAAAATCTATAGCACCCTTAGCTGAATTATTAGCTAGTAAAGAAAAGCTCACAGCTCATTCAGAAGCTGCTAGGAGGAGAATCTAATGCCCAAAATCAAAACCGTCGATCACCTCGCTTCAATAAAAAGTTATGAAGGAGTTAAACCTTTAGAGATCATTGCAGAAGAATTAAATATACCTGTTGCAAAATTAATTAAACTTGATGGCAACGAAAATCCTTACGACCCACTTCCGGAAGTGATAGCGACATTAAGTTCTCTTAAAAATATTAGTTATTATCCAGATACATTAAGCTCAAATTTAATTCAAGTTTTAGCGAAAAAGGAAAATTTAGAAGCTGATAATTTTATCGCTAGCTCAGGATCTGATGAGTTAATCGAATTACTAATAAAAGCGTATGCGAATCTTTCTGATACAGTACTCTCTGTTTCCCCTACATTTGGTATGATTTCATTTTTAGCTCAAGTACACGGGATTAAACACGTAGCAGTCTCTCAACAACTTGTTAAAGAAGAGTCATTTGCTCACTACGTACTTAACGAAGATCAATTTTTTGATGAAGCAAAACAGTCTAAAATCGTATATATCGCTCGTCCAAATAATCCCGATGGAAATGTTGTATCAGAAAAATTTATTGAGCGTCTAGCTTCTCTCCCTGTTTTAATAGTCATTGATGAAGCTTATATAGAATTCTCAGTTTTTCAAAGCCTTGCTAAATGGGTTTCTAAGTACGATAATTTTGTTGTTCTTCGAACATTTAGCAAAGCTTATGGTTTAGGAGGGCTACGAGTTGGATACGGTATCATGTCAAACGATATCCGAAAAGTCTTAATATCTATTAAACAACCATATAACGTTAATATTGCTGGACAAAAAGCAGCAATATCTGCATTATCTAGCCCACTAGTTGATCAAAGAATTACAGAAATGAAAAAAATAAGAGAATGGTTTATCAGTCAACTTTGTTTGCTTCAAAACCAATTTAAAAACTTTTGGATCCATCCTAGCGAAGCTTGTTATGTGTTACTCACATTTGAATCTCCAGAGATTCCAAAAGACCTTTACGAATACCTCTATTCAAAAGGTATTCTTGTAAGGTATTATTCCTCATCAGACATGATTAACAACCTAAGAATCAGTATTGGTCTCCAAGAAAATATGGTAAAAGTTATTGATGAAATCAAATTATTTTTAAAAGGAGGAAATTAAAATGAATCGGCAATCAGAACAAGAAAGAAAAACGAAAGAATCCACTATTAATATTTCGCTTAACTTAGATGGCTCTGGAAATGCAAACATAAATACAGGTATAGGATTTTTCGATCATATGTTAAATCACATCGCAGTTCATGGAATTTTTGATATTGAGGTGAAAGCTACTGGAGATCTGCATGTCGATACTCATCATACCATAGAGGATGTAGGTATAGTATTAGGAAAAGCTTTTAAGCAAGCAATCGGAGATAAATCAGGAATTAGCCGCATTGGACACTCTTACGTTCCTATGGACGAAGCTCTAGCATTAGTTGTTGTTGATTTTTCCAATCGCCCCTATTCAATTATTAATATCCCTTGGACGGGTAAATATTTTGGAAAGAATCAAGACGAATTGATACCTCTCACATTGATAGAACATTTTTTGCAGACATTTGCGATCCACGCTAGTATAACGCTACATGTGAAAGTGCTTTATGGAAAAGACGATCACCACATGGCAGAGTCGGTTTTTAAAGCTCTCGGATCTTCATTGGATAAAGCTTCTCGGTTAGATCCTAAACGAAAAGGCAGTATCCCATCTACTAAGGGAATATTATGAAACAATAAGGTACATTTTTTAAATATTCTAGGAGTTATTCATGATTACAATAATTGACTATGGGATTGGAAATTTACGATCTGTACAGCGATCATTACAACGATATTATTCAGATGTAATAATAACTAATGAAAGAGAAGAGATAGAAAAAGCAAATGGTATTGTTCTACCAGGTGTGGGAGCTTTTGGAGATGCTATCGTAGAGCTCAAGCGAAAAGGGCTCTTTACTCTATTAAAACAAATTATACCAACAAAACAAACATTAGGAATATGTTTAGGATTACAATTATTATTCAATAATTCTGAAGAAAGTCCAGGTGTTGATGGATTAGGCATTTTTTCTGGAAAAGTGAAGAAATTAACGCCTTCTAATTCTATTCGTGTTCCACATACGGGATGGAACCGAGTAATTGCATTGAAAGAGCCGTATTTCTCTGGTTTTGCATATTTTAACCACACATATTATTGTGATGCGGTAGATGAGAATATAATAACTGCTTTTACTTTGCATGGAGTAAAATTTGGAGTCATTTTTAAGTATGGGACAATTTTAGCGATACAATTTCATCCAGAAAAAAGTAAAACAATTGGAGAAAGCATACTGAAATACTGGGTTAATTCTTTAGAAAAAAGGGTGAACTAAACATAAAAACTGTGATTCCTGCAATGGATATAAGAGAAGGAAAAGTAGTCAGGCTTACTCAGGGTGACTTTTCTAAACAAATCACATATTCTAATGACCCCGTAGCCATTTTAAGACAATTCATTAAAACTGGTGCCTGGTGGATTCACGTTGTTAATTTGGATGGTGCATTAACAGGAGATTTTCGGAAAAATCTTAGTTATCCCGTTATTTTGAATCTGATTAAACTTTCTAAACAAGCTGGGATCAAAATTCAGATTGGTGGGGGAATACGGAGTATTGAAACGATTGAGGAATTAATAGATCGGGGAGCTGACCGTATAATCCTAGGTACCATAGCTTTTGATGATAACGTCCTTTTAAAGGTCTTATCTAAACAGTATAGAAGCAAGATTGCAATCGCATTAGATTCTTCCAATAAAACGATCCGTACGAAAGGATGGCAATTTGACACGAACTTAGATATATTTAAAGTTTTTTCTAAATTGGAGAATTTGGGAATTCAAGATTTTATTGTCACAGATATAATGAAAGACGGGACTTCAACCGGTTTAAATACAAATCTTTATTTAGAATTAAAAAAAAAGAAAAAGCCTAATACCAGAATTATTGCCTCAGGCGGAATTTCAAGCATAAGTGATGTAGTTAAAGCACTAGAGTATGCTGATGGAGTTATTGTAGGAAAAGCGTTATATAATCGAAATATTCCTCTCAAACTTTTAAGCTCCTTCCTTGACGATCTTCATAAATCTCGATTAGTAAAACGCATTATCCCTTGTCTGGATGTAAAAAATGGAAGAGTAGTAAAGGGGGTAAAATTCAAAAATCTACGAGATAGTGGAGATCCAGTTGATTTAGCACGATATTATAACGAAAATGGTGCTGACGAATTAGTTTTCTTAGACATTTCGGCAACTCTAGAAGGACGAAAAAGCATGCTTAATACAATTCGATCTGTAGCTGAAGAAATCTTCATTCCATTAACTGTAGGTGGTGGAATTAAAACAATTGAAGATATGACTGTAATAATTAAGGCAGGAGCAGAAAAAGTAAGTATAAATTCAGCAGCTATAACTGATCCTTCCTTAATTACTAAAGGTGCAATAAAATTTGGATCTCAATGTATTGTTGTCGCTATCGACGCAAAAAGAAAAGGTGAATCTTGGGAAGTATATTCACATAGCGGCACAGAACCTACTGGACTCGATGTATTAGAATGGGTAAAAATAGTTGTAGATAAGGGAGCAGGAGAACTATTAGTTACAAGTATGGATAAAGATGGTACTAAATCGGGGTATGATCTTGATTTAATTCAAGCTATTACGCATATTGTGCCTGTA
Source organism: Promethearchaeota archaeon (assembly GCA_019894855.1). GTDB lineage: Archaea > Asgardarchaeota > Lokiarchaeia > Sigyniarchaeales > SOKP01 > SOKP01. The sequence continues at coordinate 4,922 of JAGXNS010000046.1, read as the reverse complement.
CCTGTGATAGCGTCAGGTGGAGCTGGAAATAAAGAGCACTTTATCGAAGCCATTAATCACGGAGCTGAAGCTGTATTAGCTGCTTCCTTATTTCATTATAACATTTTGAGAATCCAGGATTTGAAAGAATTTTTGAACAAAAAAGATATTTTGGTAAGAATATAATTACTCTTATCATGAGATCAAAATAAACTTTAGAGTCCTAAAATACATAAAAGAAATGACGCTATTTAATTCAAGTTAAAACTGAGAGAGCTATAGTTTTAAGTAATGCTTATGTTATTATAGACTAAGATTTTACTCCGATAAACAACCCTCTATCCTTCATTAAGCCATCTTTTAGAAATTCTGCCTTAAGACCGGCTTTTTCCATGAAATCAAGAGTTTTATCGGTCTCAAATAAACCTAATTCATGAGTGTCGGCAAAATGTATAACATCTTTATCTTTTTCAGCAATTAAATAATGCATCTCCATTATTGATAAGTCTCCTTCTATTTTTGTTGTATTAAGTCTTGCAATTTTAACGTCTTTTCCATCGTAAGTAGTCATTCCGGGCGCTCCAACCCAGTACGCAGATTTCGTAAACCAGGGCTCGATTATTAGAACTCCACCTTTCTTTAAGTGGTTTTTAAAATTTAACATCGTTTTTTCTAGATTAGGATATGTTTTTACATAACCGATTGAGCTAAATAAACTTAGAATTACGTCAAATTCAGTTTTAAGATTAAAATCTATCATATCCCCTTGTTCAAAAATTGCGTCTTTAAATTTAGTTTTAGCAACCTCCACCATTTCGTTGTTAATATCAACACCCATACAGGAAAACTCGTCTAAAAAACATTCTAAATGCTTTCCCGTCCCACATCCAACATCAAGCAACTGGTTGCCGTCTGATTTTTTATATTTTCTTATTAAATTTTTAATGGAATAGGCTTCTTTCTCATAATCTTTCCAATGATAAATCAAATCGTAGTATTTGGCTAATTTTTTATACATTTCCTTTTTTTTCTTTTAATCCAAACTTAAAATTTTTCTTGCTTCGTAAGGGGATGCGATATCCCTACCTAACTCGTTTGAAATCCTTACTGCTTTTTCTACTAGTTCCTTGTTGGACTGAGCTAAGACTCCCTTTGAAAGATAGATGTTATCTTCAAACCCTACTCGCGCATGCCCTCCTAGAATTATCGATAATGTAACCATAGGAAACTCATGTCTTCCGATAGCGCAAATGGTAAATGTAGAACTTTTTGGTATACTATTTACCAAATAATTTAAATCACGCGGTGTTGCGGCAATCCCACCATTAACTCCTAATACAAAATTGAAATGCATTGGTTCTTTAATATATCCTTTCTTATTAAGTCTTAACGCCATATCAATCATTCCCTTGTCAAAGCACTCTAACTCGGGTTTAATTCCGCGCGAATTCATTTCAGTAGCAAAGTGGATAATTGTATTTTCTGTGTTAACGAAAATTTCATCTCCACCAAAATTCATTGTTCCACAATCAAGTGTGGCCATTTCCGGGTGTGGATTCATAAAAATAGGTTGTAGCCTCTCTTCATTACTCATACCTATGGCACCTCCAGTCGATGGCTGAATGATGACATCTGGGCATCTTCTTTTAATTTCATCAAAACACGCTTGAAATCGTTTTAGATCTTGAGTAGGCGTGCCATCGTCTTCTCTTACATGCAGATGGATAATACTGGCACCAGCTAAGAACGCCTTTTCTGCTTCGATACCGATTTCTCTAACAGTATAAGGTACGCTCGGATTATGATCTTTTGTTACTTCAGCACCACATATAGCAGCTGTTATAATTAATTTTTCCATATACATCGTATTACTTTCTTCTTTGTTTCTCTATTGGAACAACACAAGTTCCACTTGCTTTGCATACTACAATAGGTTCATTTAAGAAATCGGCCGCAGAATCATTTATCTCTGGTTTTAATATTATAACCTTTCTAGCCTCAAAAATCATCTTTCTTGAAGTGTTACCTATTTCAATAATTTTTCCTTCAGCCTCAATATAATCACCAGCATAAACAGGAGCTAAAAATTCAATGCTGTCATAAGCCCGAAATAAACCCTCATCTCCATCGTTTTTAATTAATAACTCAGTAGCAACATCCCCAAATAATTCTAATATTTTAGCTCCATCAACTAAGTTTCCTCCATAATGAGCATCATTTAAACTCATCCTTACTCTAATTAATGATTTCATACTAAATCATTCCGCTTTTTTTTTTCTTAAGACAAAATTATAATCTAATTTCAATATTATCTTATGAAATTAAAGATTTCTTTTATTTTCAGTGTTACAATAATCTTCAAAGCTTTGTTGTTTTAATAAAAAAATGATTTGAAAGACAAAAGCGATTTTTATTTTATTATCTAATAACAACTAATTAATTTACTTTTTATTTAAAAAGGGGATAGGAAATAAATTTATATTAAATAAAACAAGCTTTTTTCTATTCATAATATTATCTGAAAGATAGGATATTTATGAATAGGAGTTAATAATAATGCCAAAATTAAAATGTGACATTTGTGGAAATGAAACTGATGTGCCAATATGTTGCGAACAATCTATGATGGTCAAAGACAATTATATGTTATGTTGTTGCAAATCGGAAGAGTGTGGTTATCAACCAATTCCAGAATGCTGCGGCCAAAAGATGAACTACATGGCAGTTTAATTGATGTGTAAATTGATGTAAATATAATAAAAAAAAGGAGAGTAGATCAAATTACCATACTAGATTATATATAATATCTTTATCTCTTTCAGCTTCTTTCTTGCCTAAAACTTTCCTTATTCGTAAATCATTAATTGCATCCTCGAGTTTTGAATCAACATTTTTAATCTCCATTAGATTCCCCGTTTCTCCTCCGTTGTCAACTAAATTTATCATCGCATTATCTTTATTCATTAGATTTCTTAAATTATTTCTAAATGAATCGGTCACTTTTGTTCGGTGGATCTTTCCATTTTCGATTAGTATAGGTAACACGGGAGCCCTTTCAGTAGTTCGACGTGTATTCGGATCGATAAAATAGAAAACGAACATAGGAACCCCTACCACAACATCTTTAGTTCTTATCTCAATAGAATAAGTATTGAAGAAGTTCTGTACGTCAGTCATCTCTATGTCCTTGATTCTATCGATATTATCTAAGCAAGATTGTTTTTCCTGTTTGATTCTTGCTACAATATCTTCGGCAGAACTTAGATCTCCGCTAAGCTCACTGTGTTTTGTTTGAATTGTACTTTCTATCTCAGATTTTTTTCTTTCAAGCTCTCTTATTCTCTGTTGCTTTGATCTTTCTAAATCATTTAATTCTCGTTGTATATTTTTCTTTATTTGAGTAATTTCAGTTTGATATCGGCTAATGGTGTTTCCTAAATCCTTGTACTTTATATTCAGATCTTTCAATGCTTCTTCTACTTCAAATAGGTCGTTTTTATTGTTAGCATTCTTAAGACGATCAACGGAATTTTTAATACCACTAATATTATTATAAAAATCGCCAGTTTTATCGCCAATCTTATATTTTCCACTTTTAACTAATTCTTCTGGTGTAGATTCTATTTTTCGAGCTTTTTCAGCCTCAAGTTCTCTTGTAATTTGAGCTAGTTGTTTTTCTTCGTCGCTAGTGTCAACTTTCTCTGTTCTTAATTTGTCTGTTTCTTGAGCACCTCTCTGAATCCATCTATCACACAATTTTATTATATTTTGACCGTAATTATCTAATAGTTTAACATCCGCCTGCGAGATGAACTCAAATACCTCTGGGACAATCTTTGCTTGGTTAATGCTTTTTGGTATTGGTCCACCTTCTAAAAGAAAATACGGCTCGCTAAATGAACTAACATTGTATTGATTCAAGAAAAAATTCTTAAAATAATCAACTTCAGTAGAACTAAATAGAGCTTCTTGAATGACCGTACCTCTCTTATAATTTTTTGGTTTTTTTAAGTAAGTAGTATTATACGACGTTAATGAATTCAAAAAAGATGTGGGATCTGCCCCTTGAATAAGATTATCGGGAGTGGGAGGTGTTTGGGAGAATTTCCCTACACTTAATTTTTCTTGTTTATTTAGTAAGTAACTACAAACACAGGCACGAGTATCGCTTAAAGGAATTAAACGAACAGGCCAAAAACATAGTGATATTCTATTAATTTTCCCTAATTTCTTAATTGACTTTCCATAAATGTTTATACATTCATTTAATGCCATTGCCATCTCATCTAATAATGTAGCTTTTGAGCGAGTAGGAATGACTTCCCCTACATTTATAAGAAATGGAATAACTTTGTCTACCATTTTTTTAATCACTTGAATTGTCTATATTAAATCTTAAAATGAGCTATATAAATAAATATTTGCTTCTAGTTTTTCTTCTATGGGTTAGTTTTATAATTCATCAGAATTTTTTTTAAATTCAAAGGATTTTTCTCTACGATATAATGACTGTCTCAAATTCTGAAAAAGGTTTAAAGACTGGAAGTAAGGCACCAATGATTGATACCGTTGATATTTCTGGGAATAAGATCAATTTAACAGATATTCTTCAAGAATTCCGCGGATTATTAATCGATTTTTTCCGAGGTGCTTGGTGACACTATTGAAAGAAACAACTTTCTAAACTAAATAGTAATATTTCTGACATTGAAATGAGAAATATAAAATTTGTATCAATCGGAACGGATAAAATAAGACCTTTAAAAAAGCTTGCCGACAAGGAAAACTATAAATTTTCAATAATTGCGGACGAACAAGCAAAGATTTCGAAAGAATATAATGTCTTTGGAAAACCAATAGACTATGATACGATTAAAAGCGAGCTCGCAATCCCTTCAACTTACTTAATAGATCGAAATGGTAAAATCGTGTGGCGTTATATC